>NZ_JBHSHQ010000001.1:0-1682 GCF_042652985.1 Ruoffia tabacinasalis
CCACATTAATTACTGGTGACTCAGAAATGACGGGTAAAGCAGTCGCTAAACAATTAGGAATAGATGAAGTAATCGCGAATGTCATGCCAGAAGATAAATCTCGAATTATAGACGAGCAAAAAGAGAAATACGGCGTAACAGCAATGGTAGGTGATGGTGTAAATGATGCCCCAGCCCTTGTGAATGCAGATGTAGGGATTGCCATGGGAGACGGAACAGATGTAGCAGTAGAAGTGTCTGATTTAGTTCTAATGCAGAATGACTTATCTAAATTGGTTAAAGCTCATGAAATTTCTTCTAAAATGAATCGTGTCATTTGGCAAAACATTCTTTTTTCAATGGCAGTCGTAGCCTTTTTAGTAGTAGTGAGTTTATTAGGTCTAACAGATATAGCGATCAGTGTCATTATTCATGAAGGAAGTACATTGGTTGTTATTCTGAATGGGCTTCGATTGTTAAGGTCTAATTCTAAGCCTATCAAAAATTAATAACCTGTTTCAAATATTAACTAATTCTCGTTTTCATATGCCTCTGAAGTTTTGGAAACTTTAGAGGCATATTTTTATAAATCAGTTAGTATCAAAAACAATCGATTATGGGACGATTTTAAATAACAACTTTTATAGACTAGAAGAAGGGTTTTTTAGTGCCAAAACTTTGCTCTTTATCTACGTATCTTTACCCACCCTTTATGATACAATTGAGAAAATCAAAATAGAGAAGGAAGAGGATTATGAGTGGGTATATATATGGGTATGCAAGGGTAAGTACACGATCACAAGAATTGTCTCGTCAGTTGGATTTGCTCAATGAACATAACTGCAACGAAATACTGACCGAAAAAATGACGGGAACCAAAGCTAACCGTCCGCAATTAAATCGGCTGAAAGATAAATTGCGTCCAGATGATACAGTTATCGTGGAAAGCTTCTCTCGTTTGGGGCGCAGCACAAAAGATTTAATTGATCTTGTAAATTACTTTGAAGAACATAATGTAAAGTTGATCAGCTTAAAAGAGAATTTTGATACGGTCACTCCCCAAGGGCGACTTATGATGACTGTGTTTCAAGCATTTAGTCAATTTGAACGAGATTTGATTGTTGAACGCACAAAAGAAGGTTTAAAAAGTGCTCGAGCTAGAGGGCGAAAAGGCGGGCGTCCTCCTGTGAACCAACGAGATATTGAACGAGCAATAAAATTGTACAAAAGTGAGGAATATAGTGTGAAAGAAATTGTTGAGATGACAGGAATCAGCAAGTCAACGCTTTATCGTTACTTGGATAAATAAAAATTGACGATTAATTTTATTTAATCGTGGGAAAGAGGTGTTCTCATGAACCAAGAACTTCCTCCATTAACTTCATATTCAGAAGAACTACGACAAAATGCGATGGATAAATATCAAGTGATTGCCCCTTATCTTAAGCATGAAGAAAGTTTGAGTAATATTGCTGAAGAATCAGGGGTTCCAAAAAGAACTTTATACCATTGGGTAAATCAATATCAACAATCAGGGTTGAAAGGATTGATCCGAAGAAAGCGCTCGGATTCAGGAAGCTTTAAAGTAGAAGAAAATGTACAAGAAGAAATTAAAAAGCTTATATTTGAAAACAAAAAACATACTAAGATTAGTAGTGAGTAAACCACGACGGTGGATTTCTCACTACTATTTTTTTATAGTA
>NZ_JBHSHQ010000002.1:0-2102 GCF_042652985.1 Ruoffia tabacinasalis
CCACATTAATTACTGGTGACTCAGAAATGACGGGTAAAGCAGTCGCTAAACAATTAGGAATAGATGAAGTGATTGCGAATGTCATGCCGGAAGACAAATCCAGAATTATAGACGAACAAAAAGAAAAATACGGTGTAGTTACCATGGTTGGAGACGGAGTGAATGATGCCCCCGCTCTCGTAAACGCAGATGTGGGAATCGCTATGGGAGATGGGACCGATGTGGCAGTAGAGGTATCGGATTTAGTTTTAATGCAAAACGATTTATCCAAATTGGTACAATCTCATAATATATCTACGAAAATGAATCGTGTCATTTGGCAGAATGTTATTTTTTCAATGGCCGTTGTTGCCTTTTTAGTTGTCGTTAGTTTCTTAGGCTTAACGGAAATTGCAATCAGTGTCATTATTCATGAAGGAAGTACATTGGTTGTTATTCTGAATGGGCTTCGATTGTTAAGGTCTAATTCTAAGCCTATCAAAAATTAATAACCTGTTTCAAATATTAACTAATTCTCGTTTTCATATGCCTCTGAAGTTTTGGAAACTTTAGAGGCATATTTTTATAAATCAGTTAGTATCAAAAACAATCGATTTTGAGACTATTCTAAACAACTAAAATTTCAGCTGAAAAGAGGGCTTTTCAAGTATCAAAACTTTACTTTCTATCTACGTATCTTTATCCCCCCTTTGTGATCCAATTGAGAAAATAAAAAAGAGAAGAAAGAGGATTATGAGTGGGTATGTATATGGGTATGCCAGAGTAAGTACACGTTCACAGGAATTGGATCGCCAGTTGGACTTACTCAATGACCGAAATTGCAATGAGATACTAACCGAAAAGATGACGGGAACCAAAGCTAACCGTCCGCAATTAAATCGACTGAAAGATAAATTGCGTCCAGGTGATACAGTTGTCGTGGAAAGCTTCTCTCGTTTGGGTCGCAGTACAAAAGATTTAATTGAACTTGTAAATTACTTTGAAGAACATAATATAAAGTTGATCAGCTTAAAAGAGAATTTTGATACTGCCACTCCACATGGTCGGCTTATGATGACTGTATTTCAAGCATTTAGCCAATTTGAGCGAGATTTGATTGTTGAACGTACAAAAGAAGGTTTAAAAAGTGCTCGTGCGAGAGGGCGAAAAGGCGGACGTCCGCCTGTAAACCAACGAGATATTGAACGAGCAATAAAATTGTACGAAAGTCAGGATTACAGTGTGAAAGAAATTGTTGAAATGACTGGAATAAGCAAAGCCACTCTTTATCGTTATTTAAATAAGAAGAAAAAATAAACTATTAACCCCCTCTATTTGCGAAAGGAGATGTTTCATGGAAAAAGACCTGCCTCCATTAACTTCATATTCAGAAGAACTGAGACAAAGAGCCATGGATAAATACAGAGTCATTGCACCCTATCTAAACCATGAGGAAAGTTTGAAAAACATTGCTGAAGAATCAGGTATCCCGAAAAGAACCTTGTACCATTGGATAAACCAATACCGACAATCGGGGCTAAAAGGACTAGTTCGAAAAAAGCGATCAGATTCTGGAAGCTTTAAAGTGAAAGAAAACGTGCAAGAAGAAATCAAAAAACTGATATTCAAATACAGAAAAAATTCCTTAACTTCTATCCATCGAAAAATCTGTATTATTTGCGAAATAAAGAACTGGGAGCAACCTAGCTACAGTCAAGTGTATACAATTTCGAAAAGTCTATCGCCACAATTAAAGGAACTAGCCCATAAAGGAAAAAAAGAATATCAAAATAACTATGATTTGATTTATCGACGTGAATGTCATTACTCCAATGAAATATGGCAGGCTGACCACACTCCCTTGGATATCCTTGTCTTAAACGAAAAAGGAAAGCCAGAGAGGCCATGGTTAACAATTATTTTAGATGATTATAGCCGAGCAGTTGCAGGTTATTTCCTTAGTTTTCAAGACCCTTCTGCTATTCAAACTTCTTTAGTCTTACACCAAGCAATATGGAAAAAAAGCAACTCTGATTGGCAAATATGTGGTATGCCTGAAACTTTCTATACCGATCACGGAAGTGATTTCACTTCAAATCATTTGGAGCAAGTCGCAATTGATT
>NZ_JBHSHQ010000003.1:0-13123 GCF_042652985.1 Ruoffia tabacinasalis
CTCCTGTTACTACTGCAGGGTGGTCCCTTTTTCAACAGCAAGGTGGTCCCTTTTTCAATTGACATATACAAGAGTAACTGTTATATATAAATCTATCAAACTCCAATCGCTTAATTATTCTTTTATTTCCAACAAATAAAACAAATGAGCAATCTGGTTCGTCCGTTAAGTATCTTAATTTATTTTCACCAATATTATATAGTAATGCGGCTTCTTTTATAGCTAATAATGGTTTATCCTTTATATCTATTTTATATCACTCTTCATTTACTTAATCTCCCTAAAAAAACGATTATTTCTCAATAGAATTAGTCGTTTTATATTTTTTAAGCAGCTTTAGTTAATAGTAAAAATCTTAACTCCCCTCAATTGACAGCTTGTACAAGCTACATAAGGTTTATCCTTTCCCTCATTTACGAGGAACTTTTCAGAAGGATCATTATCTTAATAAGGATCATGGCAAATAAATTGTACCGATTTATTCTTACCTTCAATTTTAATCGCTCCAAAAATATAATGGTTAATTGATTTTCAGCCCCCCTATTAATAAAAGTATCAAAAGAGGTTATTAAATTTTAAATGAACATCGAGTGTACTTTATTCATTAATTTTTTTGTTATTAGTTCTGTTTAATAAATAATCAATGCTCACTTCATAAATATTTGCCATTGAAATGAATATATCTATTGGTATATTCATTTTTCCACTTTCATACATTGAATAAACAGAACGTGAACAATTTATTATTTTAGCCACATAATTTTGAGTAAAATCATTATCTTCTCTCAAATCTCTAATACGATTAAACTTCATAAATACACTCCCAAAAATATTGTATTAATATTTTTAGAAAAATTATTATTTTGTTCTATTTCAGAACAAAATATCAGTGATGAAGTTCAGTAAGTAATCTAATTAAATTTCTTTTTGGAATTTATTAGATAGCTTTCATGCATTATGATTTTCTATATTATATATAAGTCATACTTTAAAGTAAATTTTATCAACCTAATAGTAACCACTTTTTGAGATAAAATATTTTACAGTTACTTATATCAAGATAATTGAAAAATAACGCCCTAAATATTCTATACTAATTCTTAATAAGCCAAAAAAAGCACACCCTCACAAGAGTGTACTCTCACTATATTCGGAATTATCCACATATTGATAACATATGATTAATAGGATATTCTTCTATTAATAAAAATCTACCTAATATAGCGGTAGGAGTCTTTTAATACTAATTATTATAGGAAGTAAAGTCAGTTAGTTTCTAGAATTAAACATCATAGTTATACGTAATTCTTATTGACTAAACCAATTAAAATTAAATTATCATTATTAATAATGATACTCTCAAAAATTAAATTGCTCCAAGATATGGTCAACAATTTCTGACGAAATATACATCTTAATATTATAAACCCCTCTAAAAAAAAATAAAACTCTAAATCCTTAATAAAATTAATTTTATCATTTTATTTTAATTTTAACAGTGACATTCTTAGGGAATTATTATATTATATGAGTAGGTTATAGGTGCCTCATTATATTTGAAGGATGATCCCGATGAAGGTCTTTTAATGCCAAGTTACGGTATGATTAAAATTTCTAATGACTTAGCAACAGAAGCTTCAGGTTTATTATATGTTCTTGGTAATTTGATATAAAAGGAGATGATATTGTTGTCAAAATATATTGATAAAATATTTGGAAAACATAAATTATTACTAGTCTTTACCATTCTAAGCACTTTTTTCCTAGGTTTTGACGGTTTAGTTTCACCCCATTTTTTGGGTAAATTTACAGATGCTATGACTGTTGGTGCCTTTCAATCAACCTATAAAATTCTGATTTATTGGTTATTAGCTTTATTTGCACTTATTGTCTTTCAGACAACACACAAATACCTTGCTCAAAAGTTAATTCAATTGGTTAATTTAGATGTAAAATCCGAAATTGCCCTATCATCTCTTTTATCCACAAATATAAAAAAATCATCAAGTGAATATCTTTCAATAATTACTAGTGAATTTAATAAAATTGAAGAGAAGTTTATTCGAAATATTTTTGTTATGTTCCTTTGCATTTTTCAAGGGTCGATTACTTTTATTTATTTAATGACAATTAATGTCAAAGTAGGACTAGTGTTTGTCATTTTGGGTATTTTACCTGCTGTCGTTCCTCGACTTACATCTAATTGGGTCAAAAAAGGTACTAAGGATTGGCAAAAAACGAATACGGTTTATCTATCTTCTTTAGAAGACTTTCTGAAGGGACGTAAATTAATGCTCCGTTTTAAGGCAGAAAACTTCTTAATGAACAAATTGAATGAAAAATTAGGTAATAATGAAAAAAGTTATTTTAACATGGAATTGATTCAAACAATCGCAAATGCTATTGTTAGTATCCTATACATTGGTGGACTTATTGCTTCATTAATGATTGGAATCAAAGAAGTGGTGAATGGGAACTTGACAACTGGTCAACTTATTACTATTTACATGGCGGGGGATCGAGTAGTATCGCCACTTATCTCGGCTGTATCTATTTATAATGTGTTGCAGTCCACTGAACCTATTCTTGAAAAAATATTCAACCATGATGAACAAATACATCCTTATAAATTAGAGTTTTCCTCTCTAGATAATAATACTGATATCGTTGTTCAAGGACTGAATGTTGGATATAACAATGCCCCATTAGTCGAAAACATCAATTTACAAATATTTAAAGATGAAAAAATATTAATTTCTGCTGCCTCTGGTTCTGGTAAGTCCAGCTTTATCCGTACGCTTATGTTGGATATTCCACCAATATCAGGAAATATTATTATAAATGAGCGACTTAAGCAATCCAATCCTCAAGAACTATTTGGTATTGTTGAACAAACACCATACATCTTTAATGATACATTATTATTTAATTTAACTTTTGGCCATTCGATAAACAAAAGTTTAGTTTTAAATAGTTTAAAACAAGTGGGTTTAGCAAAATTTGCTAATGATGAACAATTATATCGAGTTCTTAACAAAGATAATAATCAATTATCAGGAGGAGAATTAAAACGCATTGAGATAGCGCGCGCCATCTTATTTCAAAAACCTATTCTTCTTATTGATGAAGCTCTATCAGGGCTTGATAAAGACAACGCGAATCGCTTAAATCAATTAATTATAAATTATCCAGGTACTGTACTTGATATTGAACATCATTATTCTGACGAAATGAAAGAGCGATATGATCAAATTTTAAGTATTGAAAACAAAACTTTATTCTCTAAATAACTATATATATCATGTCAACTACAAAAAAGTAAATATTTATTAAAACTCATTCTGTCCTTTACTCAATAAACAGAGTGAGTTTTTATTAATAATATCGATATAGAAACTTAAATACTATTTGCCCTTCTATAAACTGTGGTGCACCCTTAAAAACAGACTTTAATTGAATATTTTTCTAAGCGGCTTGTCACCTATATTGAATAGGTGACAGGCCGTTTAGTTTTGTTATGATACGTTCGTGATTGTACCAGTAAATTTATGATCTGATGCATGCTTCTAACTCCTCGATACCTTCAAATGTTTCACCGTAGTACATTTCTTGCTTCAATAAACCAAAAAGTTTTCCATCAGTGCATTATCTAGACAGTTCCCTCGTCGGGACCTACTTTGATAAATGTTGTTTTCTTCAAGTAAGTTGACCCATGACCCGTGTTGATAATGAAATCCTTAGTCGGTGTGTAACAATAAGTCGTGTCGCTCAGTTAGTTTTGTTAATACTTCTTCAAGTGATTGATTGGTAAATGAACCGTCGGAGATTGACTGAGACTATACGCGATAATTTCACTATTATTGAGATTCATAATTGGTGATAAATACAATTTGCTTTCTGAATGGGCTACTTTAAATTCAGTCACATCACTCATCCAAACCTGACTTGGTTCTTCCGTAACAAATTGGCGATCCAGATGATTATCAGCGATGGTTCCAACTTCCCCTTTGAATGAACGATATCGACGACTTTTACGGCGGAATTTCACACAAGAATTGATTTTCTCGCATAATTCTTAAGACACGCTTATGATTTATTTTACGACCTCGCTGATTTAGAGCTAAGGTAACCCTGCGATAACCATAACTTTGGTTTGACGATTCAATGATTGCTTTAATAGCTTCGATAAGTGTATTCACTTCCAGATCCTCCTCGGGTTGACTTAATTTCGCTTTCCATTCATAAAATGAATTCTTAGGAATAGCTACCAACTCAAGCCAAGTTCTAAGGTTAATCACTGGGGATTCACGCCTTAACTCCAGAATTATTTTTGTTTTTGCTTTGTGTTTGATTGTTTCTGGATCAAGGCCTTCAACTTTTTTAGATACGCGTTCTCCACTTCTTAATACAATTTTTTTCTCTTAATTCAATGAGTTCTTCTAGTTCAGATTGTGATAGGTTTCGAGGTTGCTTATCTTGATGAGTCATAGCACGGTCTCCTTTATTTTTTGAATGTCCTGGTGCCCCATTTAATCCATCAAACCCTTGAGTATCATACGCTCTCTGCCGATTAGCTATCGTTGATCCTTGCTTGATACCAAAATGTTCAGCCGCTTCTCTATAGGACACCTGACGTATGTGTCTATAGTTTAAAACAGATAATGTGAATTCGCCACTATATTTCGTTTTAGATAACCTTTTTACAATTCCAGGCTCACCATACGCCTGATATTGAAGACACCAATTCTTTATTGTAGCGGGTGCCACACCGTATTTTTTAGCTAGAGCTCGTTGGGAAACACCCCTTTCATTTTCCTTAACGATCATTAATCTTAACTTTTTATTATATTCTTCACTCATTTAAAAAAACTAAATCCATGTCCGGATTCAGGGGGTCACTACATAAGTTTGTGTTTCAGCATAATTTTAGAAAATAAAAAAAATAACAATCTAAATAGTTAAGAAAAATTTACCATCAGTCCTATATAAGTATTAATTTCTAAATTTTAGAAATTAATAAATCAGCTTTCTTTGGTGTATTAATGGTGTACTTTTTCCATTTACCTCTTATTAGTATTGTTATATTAAGGTTTTAAAAAAGTACTTCTTAAAATATACTTAAAAGCTAATAGGTTCATCATCTTAATTGAGCATTATGAATTCCTCAGTTATAATAAATATATAAACGAGAGGGGAATTACTTATATGTCACAAATTTATTTTGCAAGCCCATTATTTAGTGAAATGGAATTAAATTATAACGCTCATTTAGTTAAACAAATTAGAGAAAAATATACAGAAAGCACTGTGTTCTTACCACAAGAACAAGGTGATATTAATGATAAACAAAGTTACGCAGATTCAATGATGATTGCTAAAGCTGATACAGAGGCTGTGTTAAAAAGTGATTTAGTTGTTGCGATTCTAGACGGATTAGTCATCGACCCAGGAGTTGCTTCGGAAATTGGTGTTGCTTATCAAGCAGGAATACCTGTTATTGGCCTTCATTCTGATCAACGTCACCAAGGTGCGGATAACCAAGAAAAATTAGATGCACTGCAAGATGTTGCCGAATCTCAGTTTCCTTATGTTAATCTGTATACAGTTGGATTAATAAAATTAAACGGAGAAATCGTCAATACATCTCAAAAATTAATCGAACGTATTTCAAATTACTTATAAATGAAGGGAGCCTTTTATGTATAAAGAAGTTATCGGGGTTATCGATATTGGTTCCAACACGATTCGACTTGTGATATTCGGGTTGGATGAGCAATACAACTATATCGAAATCCAAAATATTAAAACACCTGCCCGTCTTTCGCAGTATCTAATTACAGATAAGGATGGTAAAAATCCTCAAATGGCTCAAGACGGTATTGATAAATTAATTGAAGCTTTAATTAGTTTTAAAGTCGTAGCTGAATCGTTTAATGTGGCTCAAATCCTTCCTATGGCTACCGCAGCTGTGCGCCAATCTGTTAATAAAGCAAGTATCCTTGAACAAGTAAAAGAAGCCACTGGTTTGGATATTAATCTTGTTTCTGAAGAAGAGGAAGCGAGTTACGGTCAGTACGCTATCACTCATTCGACAGTCGTTAATGATGCGATTACGATCGATATTGGTGGTGGAAGTTGTGAGATTACTTATTACGAAGATAAAAACATGGTTCAATACCACAGTTTTCCTTTTGGGGTTGTGAGTTTAAGCAAGCAATTCTTCCAAGATAAAGACCACAATGATCCTAATGCCATCGAAGCAGTTCAAGAATATGTCCGCAAGCAGTTTAAACAGTTTGATTGGATAAAAAAAGCGAAGCTACCGATTGTGGCAATTGGTGGGTCAGCCCGTAACATTGCGAATGTTCATCAACGTTTAGTTGATTACCAAATGGCCGGAGTCCATGGCTATTCTATGGATGAAGATGATATTAAAGAAACACTAGATTTATTTATATCAACAGATATTGATGATATGACTGACATTGAAGGGCTTAGTGCCGACCGTAAAGATTTGATTATTCCTGCTAATATCGTTTTTCTAGAGCTTTTTAAAATAGTAAAAGCAAAAGAATTCCTACTGTCATCACAAGGTTTACGTGAAGGGATTATTCTCAAATATATTAATCATACATACAATTATCCATTAGATAACCAACTCATTCGCGTGCGATCGATTCGTCAAGTTGTTCGTGATTTTCCTATTAACACTGTTGGGGCTCAAATTATCGTTGATATTATTATTAGCTTATATCAACAACTTTGTAAACTTGGCTTATTGACATACAGTTATGAAACTCAAGAAGAAATTGAATTTGCAGCTTATATTTACCGTTTTGGTGGTTTTATTAGTCCAGAAGCCGATTCTCAGCATACGTTCTACTTATTATCTAATATGAACTTACTCGGTTTCTCGCATCGAAAACGTCTGCGTCTTGCATTACTAGCAAGTTACCGTAACCGATCACTATTTAAGCAATATCTAACAAACTATGAGAATTGGTTAACAGATGAAGAAATTAGTAACTTAGAAGTTTTAGGTGGCGTCTTAAAATTTAGCTCTGCTTTAAACGACTCAAAAACTGGTCCGATAGAAGATTTAAAACTATATCGTACTAAAGATAAAAATTATAAACTTGACATCTATCACTCTACTCCAGTGATTGCAGAAAAATACCGGAGTATGCGCCATGCCAAGCATTTTGAAAGAGCATTAGATGGAGATTTAGAAATCGAATTCATTCAAAAATAATTAGTCAATAATGGGAAAGGAGTATTTTGTGAATAAACAAACGAAAGATAATAAAATAGTGGATAACGTCTGGAATCATGATTCTTCAAATCAAGCGAATGCATCAGAGACAACGATTAACTTAGATAATCCTAATTACTACTTTAACCGAGAATTAAGTTGGTTAGATTTTAATCGTCGTTGTATTGATGAAGCCTTTGATAAAGAGAATCCTTTACTTGAGCAATTAAAATTCTTAGCTATAGGCTCTTCAAACTTAGATGAGTTTGTCATGGTCCGCGTGGCTGGAGTTTATGATCAATTTTTAGCTGGAGTAAAAGTCGCTGAAAACAAAACTCAAATGACTCCTAAAGATTTATTACAAGGTATTAGTGAGAAGAACCACGATAATGTGGATATACAATATAAACGCTATAACGAAATAATTCCTAATTTGAACGCCTTGAATTATTCAATTAAAGGAATGAATGAGTTAAATGAAGAAGAATTGGCTCAAGCAGAAAGATATTTTACAGACTTGATTCTTCCAACTTTATCACCATTGGGAGTCGATGCATATAAACCCTTCCCTCACTTATCGAATAAGAGTTTGAATATTCTTGTTCAACTTGAACAGAAAAAGGAAGAATTAACTGCCATCGTTCCTATCCCTTCATTATTAGATCGCTATACAACACTTGAAGTGGGGAAAAAACGTACAATTATATTAACAGAAGATATTATTGTTCATTTTATTAGTGCTTTATTTACTGGTTACACAATTAAGTACACTTACCCATTCCGTATTACACGAAATGCTGACTTTGACATCATTGAAGACAGTGCCGCAGACTTACTAGCACTGATTGAAGATTATGTTAAGAGTAGAAAAAAAGGAATGGCTGTCCGTTTAGAAATCGATACACGTGGTGTAGAAAATTATAATTCAGACCATCATACATTTTTACAAAATATTCTTGAATTAGCTGACCAAGATATCTACTTAGTTGATGGTCCGCTTGATCTTACTTATCTGTTCTCACTTGTTGACCAAATTGGTGAGGAACACCCTGATCAGTTATATAAACCATTTACACCGCATTTAAATCCAAAACATATAGGTGAGAGCTTATTCGATGAGGCTGATAAAAAAGATATCTTCTTAAATCACCCATTCGACTCCTTCAAACCGGTTGTATCCTTTGTGGAACAAGCAGCTGAAGATGAGAATACGATTGCGATTAAACAAACGCTTTATCGTGTATCAAAAAATTCTCCAATTATTTCTGCTTTGAAAAAAGCCGCTGAAAATGGTAAAGAAGTGACTGTTTTGGTTGAATTAAAAGCACGATTCGATGAACAAAATAACGTTTATTGGGCACGTGAATTAGAAGAAGCCGGTTGTCACGTTCTATATGGTGTGAGCGAGTTGAAGACACATAGTAAAATCACGCTAATTATTCACAAAGACGACAATAAGATTAAAAGATATATTCATTTAGGTACTGGAAATTATAATGACAAAACAGCAAATACTTATACAGATATGGGTGTCATCTCTTCTCACGATGAATTAGCTAGCGATGCATCTAGTTTCTTTAACTACTTAAGTGGTTATACAGAAAGACCGACTTACAAGCATCTTCACGTCTCCCCCTTTGAGATTCGTGATTCCTTAATTGATTACATTAATGAAGAGATTGATTTTCAAAAACAATATGGCAATGGGCGTATTATTGCGAAAATGAATTCATTAACTGATAAACCTTTGATTCAAAAATTGTATGAAGCAAGTCAAGCTGGTGTGAAAGTCGACTTAATTGTCCGAGGTATTTGTTGTTTGCGTCCTGGTATACCAGGTATCTCAGAGAATATCCACGTACGCAGTATCGTTGGGCGATTCTTAGAGCATAGTCGTGTTTACCACTTTAACCGTAATGGCAAAAAACACCTATTCCTATCTTCTGCAGATATGATGACACGTAATATGACAAAACGTGTTGAAATTGAGTTTCCAATTTTAGATCAAGATATCGAAGCGAAAGTACTTGATATTCTTGAATTGCAATTAGCAGATACAATGAAAGCACGCGTCTTACAGTATGACGGCGATTATGTTCGTCCAGACCGAACTGCCACTCATTTAAATTCTCAAAATGAATTAATGAAACGTGCGAATGCTGCTACTGAAGCGATTCAGACAATGACAATTGAAAGTAAGAAAAAAGATAATTGGTTTACCCGTATTTTACGTCGCTTTAATAACTAATTTTCTTAAACGAAAAGTGTTGGAGAGAGTTATTTCCCTGGCACTTTTTTCTGTGTAAATAATGCTTGATTAGGCTGAGTATAAGCTATTTTAAAGTGTTAAAAATAAATTTCGATAATAATCAAAGCTTTTTTTGAATTTTTGTATATTTATGGTTTATTTATTTAGTTTTTGTGTTAATATATCTGGTGGTGCCAAAAAGTATTAAGGGCACGAATGAGTATTCCAATGGGAGGAAAAAGAATGATAAATGTATCTAACGTCAGTTTACAATTCCCAGATCGTAAGCTTTTTGATGAAGTAAATATTACGTTTACGCCTGGAAACTGCTACGGAGTTATCGGTGCGAATGGGGCTGGAAAATCAACATTTCTTAAAATTTTATCTGGTGACGTTACACCAACTACCGGAAACGTTAGTATGGACCCAGAAGAACGTCTGGCTGTATTAAGCCAAAACCATTATGGCTTCGAAGACCATACGGTGATTGAAACTGTCATGATGGGTTATAAAGAATTATACGAAACAATGAAAGAAAAAGATGCTATCTATATGAAGCCAGACTTCACAGATGAAGATGGTATTCGAGCAGGTGAATTAGAAGGACTATTCGCAGAAATGGGCGGATGGGAAGCTGAATCTGAAGCGAGTGATATGCTTCAAGGTTTAGGTATCGATACAAGCATGCATAATCAATTAATGCGTGAATTAAATGAAGCGGATAAAATCAAAGTTTTACTTGCTCAAGCATTATTCGGTAAACCAGATAACTTATTACTGGACGAGCCGACTAACGGTTTAGACGCGCAAGCCATTGACTGGTTGAGTGATTTCATTATGGACTTCCCTAACACAGTGATTGTTGTTTCCCATGACCGTCACTTCTTAAATACAGTTTGTACACACATGGCGGATGTAGACTTTGGTAAGATTAAACTATTCGTAGGTAACTATGATTTCTGGTTACAATCAAGCCAACTAGCTGCAAGAATGCAAGCTGACCAAAACGCGAAAAAAGAAGAGAAAATTAAAGAATTACAAGACTTTATCGCTCGTTTCTCTGCGAACGCATCTAAGTCTAAACAAGCGACATCACGTAAAAAAATGTTAGATAAAATCACTTTAGATGATATCCAACCTTCTTCACGTCGCTATCCATTTGTTGGCTTCTCACCCGAGCGTGAAATTGGTAATGACTTGTTACGCGTTGAAGGTGTTTCAAAAACCATTGATGGAGAAAAAGTATTAGACAACATTACTTTTACACTTAGCCGTGAAGATAAAGTTGCCTTTTCAAGTCGTAACGACAACGCAACAACTGCCCTATTTGAAATTCTTATGGGGAACATGGAACCAGATACCGGAACAGTTGAATGGGGAGTAACAACTTCTCAAACTTACTTACCACGTAACTCCGGTGATGAATTTGATGGTGTTGAATTAACTATTGTCGATTGGTTAAGACAATACGCTTCAAAAGAAGAACAAGACAATACTTTCTTACGCAGTTTCTTAGGAAGAATGTTATTTAGTGGTGAAGATGTTATGAAACCAGTGAATGTATTATCTGGTGGTGAAAAAGTCCGTTGTCTACTTTCTAAGATGATGCTTTCTAAAGCAAACGTATTAGTCTTAGATCAACCAACAAATCACTTAGACTTAGAGTCAATCACTGCATTAAACGAAGGTTTAATTAAATTTAAAGGTGCCATTTTAATGGCTTCACATGACTTTGAAGTATTAAATACAACATGTAACCGAGTAATTGAAGTCACTTCAAACGGGTCATTTGATCGTATTAACTCTACATATGAAGAATATGTTAATGATCAAGATGTACAAAATCGTCTGGAAGCTTTATACAACGCCTAAAACAGATTAAAAGGAGACTTAATTAATATAATGGAAGTTTTTGATTTCGAAGATGTTCAAATGATCCCTAATAAAAGTATCGTACAAAGTCGTTCTGAGTGTGATACATCTATCAAGTTTGGTCCACGTGAATTTAAAATTCCGGTAGTACCTGCAAATATGCAAACAGTCATGAATGAAGAACTGGCAGTTTGGTTCGCTGAGAATGATTACTTTTATATTATGCACCGTTTTGACGAAGAAGGACGTATTCCATTCGTTAAAATGATGCACGAAAAAGGACTCTTCGCTTCAATAAGTGTTGGTATCAAAGACTATGAATATGACTTTGTTCGTCAACTTGCTGAAGATAAAATTGTTCCTGAGTATATCACAATTGATGTTGCTCACGGTCATTCAGAATATGTTATCGATATGATTCGTTTTGTTAAAGAATACTTACCTGAGACTTTCCTAATTGCTGGTAATGTGGGTACACCTGAAGCTGTTCGTGAATTAGAAAACGCTGGTGCAGACGCTACTAAAGTCGGCGTTGGACCAGGTCGTGTATGTATTACTAAGTTAAAAACTGGTTTTGGTACAGGTGGATGGCAATTAGCTGCTGTTCGTGCTTGTGCGAAAGCTGCAACAAAACCAATTATTGCTGATGGTGGTATCCGTCACAATGGTGATATTGCTAAAGCTGTACGCTTCGGTGCTTCAATGGTAATGATTGGATCATTATTTGCAGCCCACGAAGAAAGCCCAGGTAAATCACGCGAAATCGATGGTAAAATGTTCAAAGAATACTTCGGTAGTGCATCTGAACATCAAAAAGGTGAGCACAAAAATGTCGAAGGTAAAATCGAAATGATCCGTGCACGTGGAAAATTAATTGATACATTAGTAGAAATGCAACAAGACTTACAATCAGCCATCTCTTATGCAGGTGGTAATAAATTGGAAGCCATTCGTCACGTTGATTATGTTTTAGTTCGTAATACTATTTATAACGGTGACAGATAATTACTTCACCCTATAAACAAAAAAGGATGTTAGATGAGTTTCAAGACTCATTTAACATCCTTTTTGTATTAACTTATAACAGCAACAAAATTACCGTATTTATCAATATATACACACTGTAAAAGTGAAGATTATTTTTACATACATGCGTCGTTAAAAGTATAAATAACCAATAAATTCTTGAATAAACGCATTCAAAGTAAAATACCACTTCGCCCTTGAGTCATAACCTTTAAGTTTTGACTACGAAAATAGACCAAAGTAAAAACTTCGGTCTATTTATTCTCTATTAAATTAATTTGCTGATTTTATATTCCTGGTGGATTTTATAATGAACTTAGCCACCTATAAAAAGGCATAAAAAAATACGCCCTGTGAATTTTCATGTTATATTGAAGTTACGACAACTCTCAATAGACAAGGATGAATTCACATGACGCAAACTAATTCTAACACAAATGCCCGTAAAGGAAAACACCTGACCGACGGCGAACGTTATCAAATCCAGATTTTATTAAAGGAAGGCTACTCCCATCGCCATATCGGCCGTGTTTTAGGCCGCAATCATCAAACCATCAATAATGAAGTCAAGCGAGGCACTGTGACCCAAATCAATCGCGTGACGTCTAACGGTAAGGATTATACTTACTCCGATGACCTTTATTTTGCCGATGCGGGTCAAGCCTATTATGATGAACAGCGTTTGAAGAGTGGTCGCCAGCCTAAATGGCTTCAAGCCAGCCTTT
>NZ_JBHSHQ010000004.1:0-143041 GCF_042652985.1 Ruoffia tabacinasalis
GGAGCGGACGAGTACTAATCGGTCGAGGACTTAACCACGAACCAATTCAGGTTTAGCAGGTAAGAAAATACACAGTTGATATTCAGTTTTGAGTGATCTAAGTAGATTACTTATATAGAGACAATGTGTGGTGATGGTAGCAAGAAGGATACACCTGTTCCCATGCCGAACACAGCAGTTAAGCTTCTTAGCGCCGATGGTAGTTGGACCTTTGGTCCTGTGAGAGTAGGTCGTTGCCATGCATTGTATAGTTGAGAGCAGAATCCCAGTGGTTCTGTTCTTTTTTTGTACAGATTTCTCCTTCTATTATATTGGTCAGATGATATAATATAATTAACATCAGTAGTTGATTTGTGGAGGTGACTGAATTGAACCAACAACTAAAGGAAAAGATTAAGTTAAAAGCTGAAGAACTCGGTATTGATAAAATTGGGTTTACACATGCGGAGCCATTTTATACTTTAGAGGATCGCTTGAAGAAACAACGAGCGGCGGGGCATAATTCTGGCTTTGAACATAAGAACATTGAAGAAAGAATTTATCCTGAGAAGATTTTTGAACAGCCAAAGTCAATTATTGCGATTGCTTTAGCGTATCCCTCTCGCATGAAGAAACCACGGTCGGAGAAAGGTAAACCTAGAGGTGAGTTTGCGCGTGCGTCGTGGGGAACGGATTACCATCATATTCTCAATGATCGAATGAATAAACTCATTGCCTACATTAAAGAGGCTGCAGACGAGGAGAATATCGGCTCTGTTGATTTTAAACCAATGGTGGATACTGGAGAACTCGTTGACGTTGCGGTCGCTCAACGGGCAGGTCTTGGCTTTATAGGACGTAATGGCTTGTTGATTACTGAGGAGTTTGGATCCTTTGTATATTTAGGTGAAATCATTACGAATATTAATTTTGAAGCGGATGAAGAGGTGCCTTTTGGTTGTGGCGATTGCATGAAATGTATTGATGCGTGCCCTACAGGAGCTTTACTCGGAGACGGACGTATTAATGCCCAAGTGTGTCTCTCTTATCAAACACAGACTAAGGGTTATATGCCAGAAGAATTCCGGAAGAAGATGGGTCGCGTCATTTATGGGTGTGATATTTGCCAGGTTGTTTGTCCTTACAACCGTGGGATCAATACGCAACACCATGAAGAAATGGAACCTGATCCAGAACTAACAAATCCAGTACTTGAACCCTTATTGGATATATCAAACCGTGAATTTAAAGAGAGCTTTGGCAAAATGGCCGGATCATGGCGTGGTAAGAAACCACTTCAGAGAAATGCGATTATCGCTTTAGCGAATTACCGTGAAAAGTCTGCCATTCCTAAGTTACTGCAAGTCATTGAAACAGATCCTCGTCCAATGATTCGTGGGACGGCTGCGTGGGCAATTGCTAAGATAACTGAAGAGTCACCGAATCAAGAATTAATATTGTTCTTAGAGGAGATGCGTGAAAAGGAAGATGAAGCAGAAACAATTGCAGAATTTAATAAAGCGTTAGATATACTTAGAACAAATATGTAAGCCATGAAGATACATCTTTCAATCAGTGAGATGTATCTTTATTATTATAATGAAATGGAAGGGGTTACACTTGGAAAAGCAGTCACTTTTTATATCTATGTTATATTTACTATTAAGTATCGTAATAATGGGTTTAGGCATTAATTTAGTTGCTCATGCTAATTTAGGTACATCTGCGCTCACATCAATTCCTTTAGTGATGAATGAGCTTGTCCCACTATCTTTTGGGGAATTGACTATGATTTTTAATATTATATTGGTTATTTTTCAAATTATTTTATTTGGTAAGGGGTTTCCTTTGTTGCAGTATTTTCAATTAGTGGTGTCAATTGTCTTAGGAGTCTCGGTTGATTTTTGGGGACCGATGATTCAGTATCTTGAGTTAAATCACTTTCTATGGCAACTTATTGCAGTTGTTATAGGTTGCTTTATTATCGCTTTGAGTATTACGATACAATTGAAAGCAGATTTAGTGAATAATCCCGGTGAAGGAATTGTAAAGGCGATTGCATTACGCTTTAATACTGAATTTAGTAAAGTGAAGGTACCGTTAGATTTAGCTTATGTTTTAATTGCAGTGATTTTATCTTGGTTTACCTTAGGTCGAATTGTGGGTGTGGGTATTGGTACGCTCGTATCTGCCGTTTTAGTCGGATATTTTATGCGAATCATTCAAAAGATTAAGGAGTTTTAAAATGTTAAAAGGATTATATGTCATGTCACCCAATGTCTTTGAAAATGTTTATAGTCAAGAGTCACAGAAGAAAATTTCTGAATATTGTGAGATTTTGGCACCAGTTATGTCTAAAGGTGAATTGTTAGAAAATACTGAAATATTAAAAGATGTGGATGTGATTTTTTCTAGTTGGGGTGCACCTTTATTTGATGAGACTTTATTAGATGCAGCGCCTAATTTAAAAGTTGTATTTTACGGTGCGGGTACGTTGAAGCATGTCTTAACTGATGCGTTTTGGCAACGTGATATTCAAGTGACCACTGCGAATGTGGCTAACGCTATTCCAGTGGCTGAGTACACTTTAGCGGGTATTTTATTTTCGTTAAAAAATGTTTGGCGTTTTATTGAGAAAGTGAAAAGAGAACGCACGTATGAATTGGCAGTATTTGAGCCAGTGGTTGGTAATTACAAAGCTACGGTTGGGATTATTTCGATGAGTCAGGTCGGCCGGATGGTTGTGGAGCATTTAAAGCGTTTTGATGTGAATATGATTGGTTATGATCCTTTTGTATCGGATGAGGAATTTGACAAGCTTAGGGTGCGTCAAGTGAGCTTGGATGAATTGTTCAAAGAAGCGGATGTCGTTTCTTTACATGCGCCATTGTTGCCGGATACGGAGGGGATGATTCAAAAAGAACACTTCCAATCGATGAAAGAGAACGCGACCTTTATTAATACAGCCCGGGGTGCGATTGTAGATGAGCAGGCGATGATTGATGTATTGCAGGAACGATTGGACCTGACAGCCTTACTCGATGTCACAAGTCCAGAACCGCCCGAAGCCGATTCACTTTTATATGATTTGCCTAACGTTGTTCTGACCCCTCATATAGCCGGAAGTGCCGGGAATGAACAGGCCCGTTTAGGTAGTTTTATGGTGGAGGAGTTGGAACGTTTTGTAAAAGGTGAGGAACTGAAGTATAGCGTAAGTCAGGAACAATTTAAGCGCATGGCTTAAAGATAGATGCACTCCAGTTTACCTCATGTAGGAGGATATGGTATAGTGATGATTAAAATAAAATGTGAATGAGATGTGTTTTGAGCACGTCACATGATTTGGAGGAGCCTTATGACAAAACCAATTATTGGCATAACAAGTGATACGAGTTTTCTTGAAAGAACAGATGAGTATCGAGGATTAGAGATTAACTATTCTCAGAAAGTTTTTTCAGATGCTATTTTCCAAGCGGGAGGGATTCCTTATATGATTCCGATGAACGCTGGCGAATATGTAGAGGATGTTATGAGTGTGATTGATGGTTTGATTCTGATTGGCGGACATGATGTGTCTCCTTTAGTATACAAGCAAGAACCGAGAAAAAAGATTGGAACAATAAAGCCAGATCGTGATACGAATGATGCTGTCTTATTTCAAGGTGCGGTTGAAAAAGGAATTCCTGTCTTAGGTGTTTGTCGCGGGCTACAGTTAATTAATGCTTTATTAGGTGGGTCCTTACATCAAGATTTATCTGAGTACGAAGGAATTTCGATTCAGCATGATCAAAAAGCCAAACCAGAATATATGACACACTCAATTAGCGTAGACCAAGATTCATATACATCCCGTCTCGTGGATGATCAAAGTTTAGTTAATTCAATTCATCATCAAATTGTGAATGAATTAGCGCCAGGTCTGAAAGCTTCAGCATGGAGTCAGGATAAGGTCATTGAAGCTTTTGAAAGTACTGAAGATATTCCATTAATTATCGGTGTGCAGTGGCACCCGGAAGTGCTGTTTGAAAGGGATCCAGCCCACTTAAGAGCTTTTAGTGATTTAGTTCAACGAGCAGAAAATTTAAAAAACTAATGTTTTGTTAAAATATTATGTGAAAAATTAAAAAATGGTTTGACAATTTTATATTTCCACGTTAGAATGACACTAGATTAATAAATAAAAGCTATGAAGATACAAGTAACTTATGAGAGAATTTTTAAAGAGAGTCCGGTTGCTGAGAACGGATAAGATTTGTATAAGTGAAATCAAAGTCGGAGCATCTGTAGAGTTTACGCTTTGCAGGCGGGAGCAACCGTTATATTGCCCAGCATCGTTAAAGTTTTTAACCGTGCTATTGGAGTTGTTATTTGTAAAAGTAACATAAATTAGGGTGGAATCACGATTACTACGTCCCTTTGTCTAACAGTTTGTTTGTTGGGCAAAGGGGCGTTTTTTATTATATGGAGGTATAAACATGGAAAAAGCACAACCCATTTGGAAAGATTATCGTTTACACATCATGGTTTTAATTTTCTCAGTTATTGCTGAAGTGATTGGTTCTCAATCAGTTAAGGTAGGTCGTTTCTCATTTACGTTAGCACCATTGATTTTCTCAATGGTATTAATGACAGTCTTTTATCTTATTCCAAAACAAAAAATTATTACAGAAAAGAGTTCAAATAATGCATCAGCGATGATGGCATTAGCCGGTGGTTTATTAATTGCAAAACTGGGTGTCTCAAGTGGTGCTGCGATTGAAGAAGTAATGCAAGCGGGTATCGCAGTTACTTTACAAAACTTAGGGGAAGGTTTCTCATTCCTTCTAGGCTTACCACTAGCAATATTATTCGGTATGAAGCGTGAATCTATCGGTATGACTTTCGGGGTCAGTCGTGAAGCGAACGTGGCTTTAATTTCAGAAAAATACGGTGCACAATCACCAGAGTTTCGTGGTGTTATGACCAACTATATTGTCGGAACAATCTTTGGGGTTGTTGCTGTCAGTTTCTTAATGTCAGTTTTAGCTGAGATTCCGTATATTTCTCCGATTTCATTATCATTAGCAACTGGAATTGGGTCAGCATCAATGATGGTCGGTGGTTTAGGAACTTTAATTGAACGTTTCCCGGATATGGCTACCGAACTCGAAGCGTATGCGGCTATGTCGAATTTAGTGTCATCAGTTATTAATATTTACACAGCGATATTTATTGGTTTACCGTTAACAGAACGCGCTTATCGTTGGTTTGATAAGTTAAGAATAAAGAAAGAAAAAGGAGCAGAGAATTATGAAGCAAATTAATCTTCAGCTAGTTTTGGACTGGCTCATCGTCTTGATCATCTCAGGCGGGATTGCGATTATTGGTAACACGATTGGCTACGGCGCAACTTTTACGGAAAGTTTTCAAGGTATGATTTGGTTGGTCATTTTCACATTAATTGGCTTTTTACTTAAAGAAATGATTCCGTTTGATTTACCATCTGTAGCTTATATTTCAGCGATTGCGATTTTGGCGTGTTTACCAGTGTCCCCGATTGCGACAGCGGTCATCACCTCTGTTGAAAAAGTCAGTTTACTTGCTCTATGTACACCTATCTTGGCATATGCTGGTGTGACAATTGGAAAAGATTGGCCAGCCTTTAAGAAAATCGGTTATAAAGGTGTCATCGTTTCTTTATTAGTCATTATTGGTACTGTACTTTCATGTGTGGTGTTGGCTGAGGTATTATTAAGAATTTTCTAGAAAGAAGGATATAAATGTCACAATTAAATGCAGTGGAATTAGCAAAAGAAGTCGAAGCGGATATTGTTCAGTGGCGCCGGGATTTACATCAAATACCTGAACTTGGTTTAGTGTTACCTCAAACCGTTGCTTATGTAAAAAATGTCTTAGCTGGTTTAGGGATTGAGTATGACGCTTCATATGTGAATGGTAATGGAATTGTTGCTTTGATTCATGGTAAAAAAGCTGAATTAAATAGCGATAAAGTCTTAGCTTTTCGTGCGGATATGGATGGGCTGCCGATTAACGAAGCGACAGGCTTAGCTTTTAGCTCACTCAATCAAAATATGCATGCCTGCGGACATGATGGGCACACAGCAATGCTACTTGGAGCTGCTAAAATTCTCCAAGAAAATCGCGACCAATTTGTGGGAACAATTAAATTAATTTTCCAACCTGGAGAAGAATATCCTGGTGGGGCGGAGCCGATGATTCAAGAGGGGGCAATGTTGAACCCTAAAGTAACACGGGTAATGGGCTTTCACCAAGGACAAATTGATCCCAAAGTTCCGAAAGGGACTATTGCTTACAAAGAAGGACCTATCATGGCATCTATGGACCGCTTCTTGATCGAAGTAAACGGGAAAGGCTATCACGGCGCTTACCCTGAGGAGTCTCAAGATCCGATTGCTGCTGCAGGTCAACTGATTAATGCCTTACAAACTATTAAGAGTCGTAATATAAAAGCAGTCAACCCAGCAGTCGTCTCAATTACTCGTGTCCAAGGTGGCTTCAACCAAAATATTATTCCGGATAAGGTTGAACTTGAAGGAACTGTTCGTGCATTAAATGATGAAACACGAGAGTTTATTCATAAGAAAATTGAACAAATTGCGCACGGAATTGGTGCAGCTCTGGATGTAGAATGTGTCGTGACCTACGACTATAAATATCCACCTGTGACGAATGACGAGCAAGTGACAACAGAAGTAGTGAACTCGCTGGAAGAAATTTTCCCCGGTCAATTAGTTGAAGTAGAAGAGCCTTTGATGGGCGGGGAAGACTATGCTTATTATCTATATGAAGCTCCCGGGACTTTCCTCTTTTTATCAAATCCATCTGATATTGAAGGCCAGTTCCACGGACATCACCACGCGAAATTTGATGTGGACGAATCACTATTCTATATGGCGACAGCGTCGTTTGTGAAAGTAGCGTTGGATTATTTAAATTAAAATGTATATAAACGGCTAACCGAATTTGGTTGGCCGTTTTGTTGTGTGAAAATATGTTGAGAATGTGTGGATTCGCGAGCTCATTTTCCTGAGCTGGCGAATCCGGTCGAACTTCACTAGCTCGCGAATCTGAGCTGGCGAATGCAGTCGAACTATGCTAGCTCGCGAATCTGAGCTGGCGAATCCCGCCAAACTACGCTAGCTCGCGAATCTGAGCTGGCGAATGCAGCCCAACTTCGCTAGCTCGCAGTCCTGAGCTGGCGAATCCACTTATCACCTCTGTATTTATGATTGAATTTGAATGAATGTAACGTTATTTGAAATAAAATGATTGATTTGTGATTGGTTTTGGTGTATCTTATTAGTAAGGAAGTGATGAAAATGCTTACAGAGGAGAGATATCAAGCGATTCGCAAGTTACTTGCGGATAATTCAATTGTGAAGCTACAAGAAATCGTTGAAGCAACGGAGGCTTCTGAATCCACAGCGAGACGAGATCTATCTCAGTTAGAAGAGTTAGGCGAGTTAGTGAGAGTTCACGGGGGCGCTAAACGCATTTTCTCAGTAGATACGGAGCCAAGTGTAAAAGAAAAGTCACAGCAATTTATGACTGAAAAGGAACATATAGGAAAGTACGCAGCGACGTTAATAGAAATGAATGATTTTATATATATAGACGCCGGAACATCGACACTTTCAATGTTGCCTTTTATCAAAGCGGAAAATATTACAGTTGTGACGAATGGTCTAGAAATTGCGAATATATTAACAGAGATGGATATACAGACGATTTTAGTTGGTGGGTTTATCAAGCCTAAAACACGCGCAATGATTGGAACCGACGCGAAAAATCAATTGAAACAGTATCAATTCTCGAAAGCTTTTATGGGGACAAACGGAATTGATATTCAGTACGGTTTTACAACGCCTGATCGTGAGGAGGCGAGTGTTAAGCAGACAGCTATTCATCAAGCGAATCAAGTTTATGTACTTTCTGATAGTAGTAAGTTTGATAAAATATCATTTTGTCGAATAGTTGAACTGGAAGATGCATTGATTATTACAAATACATTGCCAGAACCCGTGAGATTAAAATACGAAAAACATACAAAAGTGAAGGAAGTTTAAGAAATGCTATATACAATTACATTTAATCCCGCAGTGGATTTAGTTATGAATACAGATGTGATTCACTTAGGTGAATTGAATCGCGTGAAACGAGATGAATATGTGGCTGGAGGTAAGGGCATTAACATGTCTGTTCTCTTAAAGCGACTAGGGCATCACAATATTGCGACAGGCTTTTTAGGAGGCTTCTCAGGTGATTTTATTCAAAATTCATTAAAAGAAGAAGGCATACAACCTGAATTTGTTGACATTGATGCAATTACGCGCATTAATGTCAAAATAAAAGCAGATCAAGAAACTGAAATTAATGCTAATGGACCAGTTATTCAAGAGCAGGATATTCAGAAGTTATTTAATTATTTCAATGAAGTATTAGTCAAAGGAGATACGGTTTTACTAGCCGGTAATGCTGCGCCAGGTATGAATAGCGACCATTACGTTAAAGTGGCTGAGTTATGCGCAAGTAAACAGGTTGATTTTGTATTGGATTCGAATAAAGATCTTTTGACCGCTTGTTTAGTGCATAAGCCATTTTTAATCAAACCGAATGCGCAAGAGCTCAGTGAAATCTTCAATGTCAAGGTAGATTCAATTGAAGAAGTGATTCATTACGGTAAAATGCTCCAAGAAAAAGGCGCACGTAATGTTATCGTATCATTAGGTGGCGACGGCGCAGTGTTACTCACAGAGACGGGAGAAGTGTATCAATCATCAGTGCCTAAAGGCGAAGTCGTCAATTCCGTAGGTGCCGGAGATTCAATGGTCGCAGGATTTATAGCAAAATATATTGAAAGTGGTCAGTACGAGGACAGTTTAAAGCAAGGAGCGGCATCAGGAAGTGCGACGGCATTTTCAGTTGGAATCGCAACAAAAGAATTGATAGATCAATTAATTAAAGAAATAGAAATAAAAAGGATAGGTGGATAAAATGAAACTAGCACAATTATTTGTAAAAGATGCGATGGATTTAACTTTATCAACAACAGATAAAGCAAGTACTTTACGTCATTTGGCAGAACAATTCGCCAAAGTAGGTGGCGTGAGTGATGTTGGCAGTTATGTTGAGAAACTAGAAGCGCGTGAAGCCCAATCTACAACAGGTGTAGGAGACGAAATTGCGATTCCACATGCTCAAGATGCTTCAATTAAAGAAGCAGCGATTGTTTTTGCTCGCTCACAAGAAGGAATTGAATGGGAGTCATTCGATGGTCAACCAGCAAAATTAATCTTTATGATTGCTTCACCTGAAGGTGGCGGAGAACATCTACAAGCTTTAGCAAAATTATCAAGTATCTTAATGAATCCAGAAGCAAAACAAGCTTTACTTGATGCTCAAACTCAAGAAGATGTTGTAAATATCATTGCGGAATATGAAGCAGAAAAAGAAGAAGAAAACCAAGCAAAAGAAACAGTTGCTGCAGTAGATACTCAAGCACAAGACGCGGATGATGTATACTTATTAGCTGTAACGGCATGTCCAACAGGGATTGCGCATACTTATATGGCGGAAGAGAAACTGAATCAAGCAGCGGATAAAGCCGGTTATGCGATTAAAGTTGAGACAAATGGGCAAACAGGTGTTGGTAATAAATTAACGAAAGCGGATATTGAACGCGCAACAGCGATTATTGTAGCAGCTGACAAGCAAGTAGATATGGCGCGCTTTAATGGTAAACCAGTTATTATAACAAAAGTAGCCGACGGAATTAATAAAGCCGATGAATTAGTGAAGCGTGCCGCAAATGCTGATGCGCGTATTTATCACGCGGGTCAATATGAGCAGTCAGCCGACGATTCTGAGGAGAATGAATCTTTAGGACGTCAGTTCTATAAACACTTAATGAACGGTGTATCTCATATGTTACCGTTCGTCGTCGCAGGTGGGATTTTAGCCGCTTTATCATTCTTCTGGGGAATCAACTCAGCGAATCCAGATGATGCAAGTTATAATGCGATTGCTCATACTTTAAAAACTTTCGGAGATTTATCTTTCGCTATGATGTTACCAGTACTAGCAGGTTATATTGGGCAATCTATTGCTGATCGACCTGGTTTAGTGATTGGTTTCATGGGTGGGGTTTTTGCTAACCCAAGTATTCTAACAGCCTTTAATGCCGGTGGAATCTTTGAAGATGCAGTTGCATCAGGATTCTTAGGTGCTTTAGTCGCTGGTTTCTTAGCGGGTGGAATTGTTTGGTGCTTACGTAAAGGCTTAAGTTGGTTACCAAAATCACTGGAAGGTATGAAGCCGATCTTCTTATATCCTGTGCTAGGTGTTCTAGCCATGGGTCTCATCATGTTCTTTATCGTGAATGCACCCATGGGAGCAGTCATGTTAGGTTTACAAGACTTATTAACAAGTATTCCTTCTGAATTATCTGTAGTTCTAGGTTTCGTTGCTGCAGCTATGATGTCAATTGATATGGGTGGGCCGCTTAATAAAGCTGCTTATGTTACTGGTACAGCTTTGGTTACAGCATCAAATGGTGCAGGTTCAGATGTGATGGCAGCCGTTATGATCGGTGGGATGGTTCCCCCGTTAGCGATTGCTATTTCAGCAACATTTAACAAAAATCTTTGGGCGCCAGAACAACATAACAGTGCTTTAGTGAACTATGTGATGGGGGCGGCTTTCATTACTGAAGGAGCTATTCCATTCGCAGCATCGAATCCACTTCGTGTGATTCCTTCATTAGCAGTAGGTAGTGGGGTTGCTGGAGCATTAAGTATGTTATTCGGTAGTGTAAGTTATGTACCACATGGTGGAATCTTTGCGGTTCTAGCAGGTGGGGTGACGAATCCACTTATGTATACACTATCGTGGATCATTGGTGGGATTGTTGGAGCCATTTTATTAAATGTGTTAGTGAAGAAACCAGCTGAAGAGTTAGCTGAGTAAGAAATAAGATGAATATGAAAAACCCTGATCATTTGATGTGAATCTAATGATCAGGGCTTTTATGAATTTTTGTGTGCTTTATCGTAGTGTAAATCCAGCAGGGAGTGCATTACTTTGAATCGAAATCTTTTAATGAAAATGCATAAACAACGACATAAACAACAAAAAAAATTATTATAAAAGTAAGGAAGTCTAAAAAAAGATTGTTAGTGTTTATAATGTTTAGCCTGCCTAGAATTCGCTGAATAATAAATGTTATACAAACAACTAATATATCTATAATATATTTATTCAAAAAAGCAAACCTCCAATAATAAAGTTAAAGAAACATTTTATTTTCAATATAGTTTGTATAGACGATATATAAGTGAGATGTAATAAATGAAAATAAGAATTGTATAATAAACTTACCGTTTTTACCCATTGTTATATTATCTGTGGACAGATATTATTATACCAGATAAGATAAACGTTGTAGTATCCTAGGAATATCTTATCAAAAAAACTAGAACTTATTAGAGACAAAAATAAAGCGAGGTAGTGATATAAATGAAAAAAATAATTAAAAAAAGTATTGTTACGGCAACTATAGCTACTACTATATTAGGTGTCAGCTTGATTCCAGAGATTAATATTATAACTCCAAACGTTGTGTCGGCCCAAGAAAATGATATTCTTGATATTGATGCAATTTCTCAAGACCTAAGTAATTTATACCCTCAATTCAATCAAGAAGAAATTTATCAAGCTGTCTCTCAAGCTGCTAGAGGCGAAGAAATGGATTTGCCGACAGATGGAAATGAAATTCAAGCGAGGGCATGGCAAGGAGTTACAACTGGACAACTAGCCTTTGCTATTGATACAGCAATCGCTATTGCAACTGGAGGTGTCATATCAAGTGTAGCTACAAAGTTATCTTCAAGCGCACTCAGAGCCGTAAGGTATTCTATTCAAGCTCAGTTAGCACGATTTGGTGCCGGTACTCTAGGTGGAATTTTTATAGATGCAGCATTGTATATGGCAAGTCCGGGTCAATATGTTGCTGACAATATTGATGCAATAGATACTGTTCCAAACAATGGAAGAATTAATTTATGGTAAAAATAAATTTCTTTAAGCTAAAAAAATTAAAATACAGCAAAGATAATCAGTAATTTTACAGAATAGTGATTGAGGTCAATATAATATTCAATAAAACGATTAATTTGTTTAATCGTTTTGTTGAATATGTTTTTATGTATTGAATACTCCATAATATAATTTTTAAAAAAAGGTGGAGATTAAGTGAGCAAAAAAACATTGAAACAGTTATTTATCAAACTATTAATCGGATTTATTATTATTTTACTAATTAATAGTATATTTAGATTAGAATTTAAGATACCAACTTATATAGCATACATGGTAATAGGCCCGATTTTTATTACTTTACTTGAAAATAAAAAAAAAGACTAAGCCATTTTTGGATTTGATATGAAGCAAAAATTAAATATAAAAGGAGACATTAAAGTGAGAAGATATGTATTGATTTCAATCGTTATACTTATTATGAGCAGACTAATAATGCCAATTTCAATTATAGCAAATGAAAATACAAGTGAAACTGTGAACCAGGAAGTTTTTACTGATCAATTAGAAAAAACGAGAGAATATAAATCAGAACTTGAAATTATAGCACCAAACAGTATTACAGTGGGAGCTTTAATGGGAGCAGCAGCAAATATTTTGATTAAAGCAGGCTTTGGTTGGCTAGCAACTCAATTGTATGAGTGGGGTGCGGCACAGTTTTGTGAAAGTTATAAAAATAGTAATTGGGCTACAAGCAGTGCATGCAGTTTATTAGGTTATTAATTGAAAGTTATACTTTTAGTAGCAATTATGGAATAGAAGAGAATTTAATCTACTTATTTTATGGTATTATAGTAGCAATAAACTAACTGGAGCACTAAACTTAATGAAAAAAGTCGATCTTTCTAATTTAAAATATTTAAATTACTTTATCATCATTTTAATATTTTTTATACAAATAACACTTTATATGAAGGTAGAAGATACGTTTCTAGATATTTACTTTATTAGTCTTGTTATTGCCTTATTTGGAATTCATTCTAATAAAAAGTTTTTCCCAGACCAAAAATATGGATATTATATGTTATATTTTCAGTTAATTATAATGAAAGTGTTTCTTTCGGTTAGTGATATTGAAAATTTAAATATTTGGATAACAGTAACTGATTTCTTTTTTTTAGCTAGTAAATTCATGCTAATATATAATATCAAGCCAAGAGAAACAATGAAAAAACATATCATTTTATTGTACATATTAATTTATTGGGTTCTTATAGTTAGTAATGCTAAACATGCAGTAATATGCTTTTCCATCATCATATCAATTGTTTTTTTAAATCGCTATATTAAATTTCATACATACAAAATTTGGTATGTATTTTATATACTTGGGATTATTGGTTCTCATTTATTCTTGTGGATTATTCAATATCATATGTTTCTTGGAGTGCTTTCTGTACTATCGTTACCATTTGTTCATTATTGCTTTCAAATAAAAAGAAGAATATTTATTCCATCTAAAAATGATTTTCGATTTTACTCTAGCATTTTGAGTATAATCATTGGTTATTTATTTTTATCAATAACTAATACAACTCGTGAATTGACTTTCCTGTTTACGATTATGTTCTCAATATTGATATACTTTTCGCACAGTTTAATAATAGTACTAGAAAATGTAGAAATCAGTCAATACTTTGACGAAATAAAAGAAAAAACGATAGAAAAAAATCAAATTAAACAACATATTAATATTTCGAATATAAAGGAAGATATAGTTAAATTGATTGATAACTATATTGAAAATCACTTCGTAATGGACTCTTATCAGTTAGTTCTACGCGAAAATTATGCAGTTACTAAAATATTAACAAATAATTTGTTCCTTTCAAACCAAATTATAGAAAATCAAAGTAAAGTTGAAGTATGGTATACTCATCATTCTTTTCCGCCAATAGAATGCATACAGTATAAAGATGATAATTGGAGCATTCAGTTGTTCTATACCGATACCCTACATACTGAAAGCGAAAAAAGGAACATGCACAGACAGTTAGAGTATTTTGGGAAAATTATTATAAATATTAGAAGTTTGATTTTAAGGAATGAAAGCTATTATTATGATTCTTTATCAAGTTATGAAAGAATGCATGTAGTCACAGTGAGTAAGATGGATAAGCAAAGTGATGATTATATAAAATACCTCCACGATGAAATTTTGCAAAGTATTTTAAGTGTTCAGAACTTATTGTCCAATACCCCAAGAGTAGATTATATTAGTGATTTAATAGATATTGAAATTGCAAAATTGATTTATTCTATAAGAAATAGGGTTAATGAATTTGCTCCATCTACTTTGTTTAATCTCACCTTAATAGAAAATATTAATGTGTTATTTGAAAAAATTAGATTGCAGTTTGAAACAATAGAATTTAAATTGATACAGAGTGATGTGTTAGATCAAATACCCACCCCACTATCTAAGATAGTGTATAGAATAATTAAGGAATTAAATTGGAATGTAGGTAAGCATTCAATTGCTAGTAAATCGAGTACAGAAATAAATATAGTACACAATAAATTAGAAATAATTGTGAAAGACAATGGTAAGGGTTTTGATTATGAGGATTTGGACATATACCCAGACGAAACCCTACATATAGGTTTATTATCTATAAAAAATGACGTAAATCTTTTAGGTGGGTCATTTGTTATTGAATCTAAGACACAAAATAAAATGGGTTCGAAAATCATTATTACTATTCCATTAAAAAGATAAGCAAAGGGAGACTATTGTTGAAAATTTTATTAGTAGATGATCATGAATTGTTAGGGAAAAGTTTAGAAATCTCATTTGAAAAAGAACCTAAAATTAAAGAATTTACGTTTGTTAAGAGTGCTGAAGAAGCACAAAAACGAATTTTAGAAGGAGATTATGATATTATTTTATTAGATATCAATTTAAAAGGTGAAAGTGGATTATCATTAGGAGAATCTCTTATTAGGGGTTATCCAGAATTAAAGGTAATCTTTCTATCAGGGTATAATTTACCTGAATATCAGAGACAAGCAGTTAATATGGGTGCATTTGGGTATATTACGAAGGATATATCTGTCGACATATTGTTGAAAAAAATAGAACAAGTAATTATTAATCATCAAAAAGTATTTGATAACCATCAACAGTTTGAACATATCTACGAATCACTTACAGTTTCTGAAAAAAAATTAATAAAACTTATCAGCATGGGGATCAAACAAACTGTAATTGCAGATGAATTAAGTATTGCTGAAAAAACAGTACGAAATAAGCTTTATTTAATTAATAAGAAATTAAACACGCAGTCTACGATAGAAACTGTTACTATGGCAATTAAATTAGGTATAATTGAGTTGTAACGATAGCAAGACTGATATCGGGAATAATAGGCCCTTATTATTAGGTATGATTCTAATGATGAGGGTTTTTAATCATGAGTGAGAAATAGTTAGGATAGCAAGATGATAAAATTTTTCAATAATATGATTAGAATTAAATGAGATAAAATACTTGTTTTTTAATGTTCTATCATTTATACTAAGTTACAAATAAAGAGCGAAGGAGCATATTCATGAATAATCTAAACTTATTACAATTAAATAGCTTATTAAACACACAATTATTACTCAGGTTCTATGTGGTGTGCTAATTAAGCATGTACCCGCATAGGACGCAAATCTTATGTGGGAATAATAAGTTTAGCCAACATATATATGCTATGTTGTATCTAAAAGCCTACTAAGATTTGACGTCCAATTCTTAGTAGGCTTTTTTCGTTCAAAAAATAAGGAGGATACAACATATGAAACATATTAGAAAAATTATCGCAGTTATTATTGTGGCAGTGATTGGTTTCCAAGTTTATAGTCAATTTAGTTCAAGTACCACAGGTGTAGCACAGGAAGATAAGATTTTAAATTTATCTGTTGCATCTGAGCCGATTATGGATCCAGCTTTTGTGACGGATTCATATTCCATGCCAATGATTAAGAATATTTTTGAAGGATTGACTCGTCCAACCAATGAAGGTGAGATTGTTCCAGCGATGGCGGAGTCTTGGGATGTGAGTGAAGATGGTAAGACTTATACATTCCATCTACGTGAGGGAATCGAGTGGAATAACGGTGATCCAGTTACTGCGGCTGACTTTGAATATGCTTGGAGGCGTATCATTAATCCTGAAACGGGAGCACCGAATGCATCCAAGATGTTTGTTATTGAAGGAGCGGAAGCATACTTTATGGGCGAAGGGTCAGAAGAAGATGTGAAAATCAATGCGGTTGATGATCAAACGTTTGAAGTGACGTTGGCAGAGCCTGCTCCTTACTTTATTGAATTAACAGCGCGACAGACAACGATGATGCCTGTTCATCAAGCGACGGTAGAAGCAGATGGTTCATGGGCAACTGAAGCCGGTGAACAATTTGTATCCAATGGACCATTTAATTTTGTTGAATGGAATCACAATGGAGATTATACACTAGAGAAGAATGAAGGATATTGGGATGTAGCGAACGTTGACTTAGACGGCGTGCATGTGCGAATTATTGAAGATGCGATGACGGCAAATATGAGTTTTGATAATGAGGAACTTGATTTTATTGGTATTCCTTTCAACACAATTCCAGCAGATGCAATCGATAGCTACCGCGAGAACGGAGAATTAGATGTCACAGAAATTGGTGCAACATATAAGTATAAGCTAAATACAACAGATGAAGTGATGGCGAATGTGAATATCCGTCGTGCTCTGTCCCTAGCGATTAACCGTCAAGAATTGATAGATAATGTGGTTAAAGGTGAACAAACACCAGCATTAGGAGGCATTGCTCCAACGGTCAAAGGCTTTGAAGAGGATCGTGGTTACTTTGAAGATGCGGATTACGAGACAGCGCGTGAATACTTGGCTCAAGGGATGGAAGAGCTGGGTTATGATGATGCGACAGCTATGCCGATTGTCATCCAAACCAATGATAATGATTCTCATATGGCAGTGGCACAATTCATTCAAAACGAATGGGAGCGCGAACTTGGTGTTCAAGCAACGATTGAAACAGCAGAAATTAATGTTCACTTTGAAAGCATGAGTCAACTTAATTATCAGGTGGGGCGTATTGGACCGACGGTTGATTTCAATTCAGCTTATGCCTTTCTTGATCATTATTATGCAGCTGGAAATGGGCAAAATAGAACGGGCTGGGAAAGCGCTGAGTACCAACAAATTCTAGACGATGTTCTATTTGAAGAAGATGAATCCGTACAACGTAACATGTATCTAAAAGCAGAAGAAATTCTAATGGACGAGATGCCTTTTATTCCAATCTACTACTATAGTAATCCTCAAGTAGTGAATGACCGTGTGGATGGACTGTTCGTTGATGGAATGGTGGATGTCCAACTAAAAGAAGTAACAATAACTGAATAATATAGACACATTGAAAGGTGAGGAATTAATTATGACAGTAGATTATAAAGCAATCGCAAAAGATTACGCAGACAAATATATGGAGGACTTATTTACGTACTTGCGCTATGAGACCGTCTCAGCGCAAGGTCGTGAAATTCCTGAGACTGCCAATTTTGTTAGAGATACTATTATTGAAGCTGGTGGTGAGAGTGAAATTCTAGGAGATCTAGGGGGGCATCCTGTCGTTTACGGCTATTTCAAAGCCGGTGCTAATGGCAATAGTGACAAGACATTACTATTCTACAACCATTACGACGTTCAACCAGAAGATCCAATTGATGAATGGAAGACAAATCCTTTTGAACCAACGGTTGTTGATGGCAAAATTGTTGCTCGTGGTGTGTCTGACAATAAGGCGAACTTTATGTCGCGGATTGTCGCGGTTAAGGCCATTCAAGATACTGAAGGCGGCTTACCTTGTAATGTGAAGTTCTTTGTTGAAGGTGAGGAAGAGATTGGAAGTCCTAATATTGATAAGTATCTAGAGACTTATGCAGATAAGTTCAGTGCAGATGCCTGTATTTGGGAATCAGGCAGTAAAGATAGCGAAGAGCGAATGGTAATTAGTGCGGGGGTTAAAGGGATTGCCTACTTCGAAGCATCCGTTGTCAGTGCGGATATTGATATTCACTCTTCACAAGCTGCGGTGATTGATAATGGGGCTTGGCGTTTAGTCCATGCTTTAGCAACTTTGCGTGATGCCGATAATAATATTACGGTTGATGGATTCAAAGAAATGCGCACAGAACCAACCGACGTTGAGAAAGAGAGTGTTGCAGCATTTCCTTATAATGAAGCCGCAACGATAGATACTTATGGATTAAAGCATCCTTTAATTACGGATGGCTTAGATTATTCTGCCCAAGAGGCGTTAATTCTTTATCCAACGATGACAATTAGTGGCTTGTTATCAGGTTATACGGGTCAAGGGACGAAGACGGTCCTACCACGTAAAGCGATGGCGAAAATTGATGTGCGACTTGTTCCAGGCTATGAACCTAAAACGGTTTATGATGTGTTGCGCAAGCACTTTGATAATCATGGCTTTAAAGATGTTGACTTGGAGTTATTAACTGGAGTGAAGCCATTTAGAACGGATATATCCGATCCATTCACAGAACAAGTGATAAACTCTGCTAAAGAAGTTTACGGAGAAGAGAATGTCATCTTAGAATTAAATTCTGCAGGAACAGGGCCGATGTATGGGTTCGGAAAATACCTAAATGTACCTATCTTAGGTGCTGGAACAAGTTGGGTCGAGTCTGGCGCACATGCACCAAATGAGAATATTCGGGTTGAAGATTACTATCAAGGTGTAGAACATATTATTCAATTACTGCATACATTTTCGAAGAAATAGAACAGTCAATGAGGATTAAGTGTGAATAAAGCGAGAATAAAGCGAGAAAATGGTTGACGAACATTAGAAAAGCATGTATTATTCTAATATATTAAAAAGAGAGGTGAAAAATATGTCAACATTTGCTAACGTATCAACTTCAAATATTATTAACAGCATTATTATTATTATCGAACAACGATATCTATAATAAGCTGTTATTTGAAGGAGCCTATATAGATATTAGACATAATATCTAGGTAGGCTAAGGTAACAAATGTTGCATTTTTTGCCGGTCGTATTAAATACACCTACCTAGAGTGAATTACTAGGTGGGTGTATTTTTTTATTATTAGAAAAGGGGAAAAACAATGAACTTAACAAACAAACTTTACGAGACTATTCTACAAGAAGAGGCCAACATGATTGCATTCCGTCGCGAACTACATCAATATCCTGAGTTATCAATGGAAGAATATGAGACAACTAAACGCATTGCGCGTGAATTAGATAAAGTAGGCTTATCATACAAATTCATGGAGCCCACGGGATTAGTGGGTGAGATTGTGGGAGGTAAGCCAGATAGAACGGTCTTATTGAGAGCCGATATCGATGCTCTACCTATCTATGAAGTGACTCGTGACTTAGAGTATTGTTCTAAAAATGACGGTGTAATGCATGCTTGTGGACATGATACCCATGCTTCGATGTTGTTAACGGCATTGAAAGCTTTGAATAAAGAGAAGGCAGACTTACAAGGAACGGTTCGCTTTGTATTCCAGCCTTCTGAAGAAAATGGACAAGGTGCTTTGAAGATGATTGAACAGGGTGTCACTGAAGGGGCGGATAACGTCTTTGGTATCCATATTCAAAGCGGAGTTAGAACAGGTGTTGTCATGTGTCCAGAAGGCGAGATGATGGCGTCACATGATTTACTGACGGTTAACTTTACCGGAAAGGGTGGGCATGCTGCCAGACCTGAGAAATGTGTGGATGCAGCAGTGATGGCAAGTAGCTTTGTGATGAATGCGCAAGCTGTTGTAGCGCGTGAAATGAGTCCAATAGAATCAGTTGTTGTAACTATTGGTAAGATGGAGGTTGGAGACCGCTTCAATGTCATTGCGGAGCGTGCACACTTAGAAGGAACAGTCAGAACGTTTAACCCCGTTACGCGCGAAAAAGCAGAAACAGCCTTAAAACGTTACGCTCAAGCAGTGGCTTCGATGTATGGTGGGACTGTGGAGTTTGGTTATCAACATGTTACTCAACCCGTTAGTAATGATGTAGCGAGTGCTCAAAGGGTTCAAGGATTAGCAAGCGAGTTTTTCGGGGAGGAGAATGTCGTCAAGCAAGGTAAGACGACGGGTGGTGAAGATTTTAGTTTCTACATGGTGAATGGCGGTCTACCAGGAGCCTTCGCGGTTGTCGGCGCACAAAGTGATGATGAAGCGACCCACTATGAACATCATCATAATAAATTTAATGTGGATGAGGCAGCGTTGAAGAACGGTGCACGAGTGATGGCTGAATATGCGTATCGATATCTAAACAATTAAAAGGAGAGAAAAGTAATGAAACGAATCAAACAATTATTCTTATTATTTCTAGTTTATTTAATGTTTGCACCAGGTACTCATAGTGTATTCGCACAAGCGCCTGAACCAGGTGTTTTGAGAACGTCTTTAGCGAGTGATCCCGTCTTAGACCCCGCGCTAGTTCCTGATACTTATTCTGGTATTATGATTAAGAACTTAATGGAAGGCTTAACTCGCCCCGATGCAGAAGGTGTACCAGAACCTGCCATGGCAGAATCATGGGATGTGAGTGAAGACGGTTTAGTTTATACATTCCATCTAAGAGAGGGGTCTTGGTCGAATGGGGATCCAGTGACTGCTGGGGACTTTGAATTTGCTTGGAAGCGTGTCTTAGATCCGGATACGGCGTCACCAAAGGCAGGAGACTTATTTGAAGTAGCGAATGCACAAGCATATTACTTAGGTGAAGCAGAGCTTGAAGATGTTGGTATTAAAGCCTTAGATGATAAGACGTTGGAGGTGACATTGGAGAGTCCAACACCCTATTTCCTTGATTTGACCGCAAGAACAACTGTGATGTATCCAGTCAACCCAAGAACGGTGGAAGAGAATTCGTCGTGGGCTCTGGAAGCTGGATAAAATTATGTAACTAATGGACCCTTTACATTATCAGAATGGGAACATAATAGTTACTTTGTCTTTAGCAAAAGCCCATCGTACTGGGATAATGAGAATGTTCAATTAGAGACAGTTGAGATACAAATTATTGAAGCGGAATCGACTGCGAATGCGGCTTTCCAAGCAGGTGAGATTGATTTTGTAGGAATCCCTTTCAATACTGTATCTTTAGATGCCTTAAATACGTATAGAGCGGACGAAACACTTGAAACTGTTGACTTTGCGGCCTTATATGAATACAAGATGAATGTAACCGATCCACAGTTGTCGAATGTAAACATTCGTAAAGCGTTAGCTTATGGAATTGACCGCCAAACATTAATTGATAATATTACGAAAGCTAATGAAAAACCGGCCTTAGGTCTAGTCTCACCAACGATGCGTGGCTTTGAAGATAGTAATAACTATTTCCAAGACGGTGACTTTGAGACAGCGCGTGAATATTTAGCTAAAGGGTTAGAGGAATTAGGACTCAATGATCCTTCAGAATTAACGGTTACTTTGACAACCAACACAAGTGAAACTCATGGTGCCATTGCTCAATATTTACAGGCAGGTTGGGTAAATAATTTAGGTATTAATGTAGAGATTGCCAACCAAGAATGGCAAGTTCACTTAGATAACTTATTAACCTTGAACTATCAATTAGGACGTCTCGGTTCAGTGGCGGAATATAATGATCCGAATGCTTTCTTGGAGATGTATTATGAACTAGATAATGGAATGAATCGTACTGGTTGGGAGAATGCTGAGTATCGAGCATTACTAGATGAAGCCAATGTAGAGACAGATGAAGCGGCTCGGGTTGAGCTATTGAAGCAAGCTGAAGTGGTCTTCATGGATGAGATGCCAACAGTACCCGTTTACTTTTATAGTAATGCTTACGTCGCCAAAGACTTTGTGCAAAATATGCATCCCGATGCCTTTGTTGATGTGCAATTGAAACACGTTGTTGTTGAGTAGTTTTATAATTGAGCGAGCACGAAACTTGAGTGATTGAGTTTCGTGTTTTTTGTTGTGGATTTAATTAGCACTCGAATATGAAACGAGTTCCAGATTAGGTGAGAATAGGCACTCGAATTGAAAACGAGTTCCTGATTAAGTCTAAATTAGCACTCGAATTTAAAACGAGTGCTTGTTTAACTGGAAATTAACACTCGAATAAAAATCGAGTGTCAAGTCCAAAATATTGTGTAAAAATCCAATGCAAGTTACCTCATTTCCTGATGGGGATGAGGAGGCCGATCCATTTACCTACCATAATTCAAACTTATTGTGGTCGCAAACTCAATTACCTACCACAATTTCAATTCATTGTGGTCGCTATCTCAATTTCCAATCGAATCTCTCTATATTTGAGTATTTGGCTTCGTAGTAAAACCTCGAATAAAAATCGAGTGCTAGTTTAACCCAGGGGGCTTTGGAAAGATGTCTACTCAATTTACTTTATGGTATTATTTGAGTACAGAAGTTGAAGGTTTTGTTGAAAGTGGTGAGGAAGTAACTTGAAAATTATGATTATTGAAGATGATTTGACGATTGCCAAGGAATTAGGCAAAGTCTTTGAGAAGTGGCAATTCGAAGTAGTGATTGTCGAAGAATTTGAATATATAATAGAAGCTTTTAGAGAGGAGCAACCGCAACTGATCTTGCTGGACGTTAATTTGCCTTACTACAACGGCTATTATTGGTGTAGGGAGATTCGTAAGGAGTCGGATATACCGATTATTTTCATCTCATCGGTATCTGATCGCATGGATATGATTATGGCTATGCAGATGGGGGCCGATGATTACATTCCGAAGCCGATTGATATGCAGTTTATGGTGAGTAAGGTACAAGCTTTGTTGCGTCGAACCTATGATTTCTCGATGCAGGCAGGGAACATGGAGTTTGCGGGCGTTCTCTTAGATATTCCTAAATCTAAAGTAATCTACCAAGGCGGGCAAGCGGATTTAACCTTTACTGAGTTGCAAATTATGACGACCTTATTCCAGCACAAAGGGGAGTATGTGAGTCGGGAAGCTATTTTGGATGATTGCTGGCAAAATAATCAATTTATTGATGATAATACTTTGGCGGTTAATATGACAAGAATTCGTAAGAAATTAAAGAGCATTGGCTTAGACAATTTTATTGAAACTAAGAAAAATTATGGCTACCGTTTAAAAGGTGAAGGTGATTCAGTATGATGCGCCGGTTTTTAAGCCAACATATGGGGTTAATCACCTTATTTATAGCGATGCATTTATTAATTTGGCTGGTGTTCATTTTATTTGCTTTGCCAATGGATGTCTTTGGTGTCTTGTTCTGGAACTTAACGATTATGATGGGTGTTTATCTCGTATATAAAGCGTTAGTATTCAAACGCGAAAGTCAACTGAGAGAAGTAATTGAAGAATTGGAGCAGGAGCGCACGGACATACTTGAACAAAGTCGCTTAAGGCAAAGTGAATTAGAAAATTACTTTATGATGTGGGTCCATCAAATAAAAACGCCGATTACAGTCAGTCAATTAATTTTAAGCAATCCCGATGACAAGGCCTTGGCTAATTTGCGACAGGAAATGTTGGATATCGATAATTATACGAATATGGCTCTGAATTATTTGAAACTATCTAACCCTGAGACGAACATGGTATTTTCTAAGCGAAAGCTAGGTGAAATAATCAAACCACTCCTGCGTAAATATCGTATTCAATTCATTCAACATAATATTAAATTACACTATGAGCTGAATGAAGCAGAAGTTGTGACCGAAGTGAATTTAACAAGTTTAATGATTGAGCAACTACTGAACAATGCCTTGAAATACGCTAAACAAGAAAGTATCTACCTGACATTTGATCCCGAAACGTATGTATTATCGATTAAAGATACCGGAAAAGGCATTCGAGCGGAAGATTTGCCGAAGATATTTGATAAAGGCTATTCAGGTTTTAATGGGCAATTGAATCAAAAGTCAAGCGGACTTGGTTTGTACTTAGTGAACTTAGTGTCTAAGCGTTTGGAACAGCCAGTTACCGTTGAGTCTAGAGTGAATGAAGAGACGGTCTTTACGATAAAATTCCACAAAGAGGCCTAATCTTACAATTTTGTAAGGTTGGGTTATCTTTTTGTAAGATTGGTTAAAGGAACCTGGGGCGGTCGTTGGATATACTTAGGACATAGATTAGCGAATGAATATTAACGGAGGGATATTATGTTATTAGATGTAAAAAATGTCAAAAAAGTATATAAAACACGCGGTACCCAAACAACAGCACTACAACAAATTGACTTTGGGGTGAATGAAGGAGAATTCGTGGCGATTATGGGGGAGTCAGGTTCAGGTAAATCAACTTTACTCAACATTATCGCAACCTTTGACCAACCCAGTCAGGGAACAGTGCATTTGAATGGTACAAATACAGCCAAAATAAAGAAGAATAAAATAGCCCAGTTTCGTCGGGAGCAACTTGGCTTTGTGTTCCAAGATTTTAATGTGTTGGACACGTTCTCGAATAAGGATAATATCTTATTGCCAATGGTCTTATCGAATGCTGATATTAAAGAGATGGAAAGACGCCTACAAGAGATTGCGCCGATTCTGGGGATTCAAAATTTACTGGAGAAATATCCTTACGAGATATCAGGTGGGCAACGTCAACGGGTAGCCATTGCTCGAGCTATTATTACGAATCCACCATTATTATTAGCGGATGAGCCGACAGGGGCATTGGATTCGAAGTCTTCCGAGCAAATATTAGGCCTGTTCAAGGAATTGAATCGCTTGAACAAAACTATCTTAATGGTAACGCACTCGATTCAAGCAGCTTCGTATGCGAGTCGGGTTCTGTTTATTAAAGATGGGGTCGTCTATCATGAATTGTATCGTGGAGAAGAGTCGAATCAAGCGTTCAATGAACGAATCTCACAAAGCTTGACGATGCTAGCAGATCGTGGGGTGTAAGCAACATGACACTTTCTATGTTGACTAAGTTAGCGGCTCAAGGTATTGCGAAGAGACGGACAATTTATTTCCCTTATTTTCTAGCAGTCGTTTTAATTATGGCTTTGGAATATATTATGATTTCACTTATCTCTAACGAGTATGTCCAAACGCGCCAGGCTGAGTTGCCGACAATAATTATGATTGGTGCGTTTTTCTCGACCTTGTTGGCGGTGATCTTCATCTTATATGCTAATAACTTTATTCAAAGGCAACGTCGGATGGAGTTCGCCTTGTATACAGTGTTAGGGCTTGAAGGGCGTCACATTCGCTTGATTATTCTCATTGAACAAGTGCTGACCTGGTTTGTTGGTAGTATTTTATCGATTGGTGTCGGTTATGCTTTAGGTAATGTGATGTTTATGTTGCTCAACCGGCTCACGCAAGACTTGGGAGCTGGATTGATGGATTATCCGTTTAGCCCATGGGCAGCGCTAGGTACGACTACCATTATTGCGGGGGTTATGTTCTTCATCTACCTGTTAAATAGTATTCGCTTAGCGCGTTTGAACCCGGCTGAATTATTAAGTCAGACACATGCAGGTGAATCAGAGCCTAAGTCACGTTGGCTTGTTTTGTTAATTGGTTTGATCACTTTAGCGGCAGGTTATTATATTGCCCTGACGACAACGGGCGTCATAGATGCTTTGTTGAAGGTCTTTGTTGCGATTTTCTTAGTGGTTATTGCGACTTATGCCTTGTTAATGAGTTTAAGTATTATTTTCTTAAAACGCTTGAAACGTAATAAGGACTATTACTACCAGCCAATCCACTTCTTATCAGTATCAGGAATGTTATACCGGATGAAAGGTAATGCAACTAGTTTGGCTGGGATTGCGATTCTGTGTACTGGGATTGTCTTAACGCTGGGTACGACGTTGACCTTGTACTTAGGGATGGAAGAACAAGTTGAACAGGCTACGAGTCATGATTTTGAATTAGAATATATGGGTTATGTTGAAGGAGCTAGTGCTGATAAAGCAGAAACTGTCTTGAATCAAGCGCTTAGTGAATTCGCCACCTACGGAGATGTTCAGGATGTTACTTTAGCAAGAGAAGGTTTTATAACTTCGGCTTACTCTAATAAAGACTTTCGACCGCTTGAACCGACGAGCAAATTACAGCCCAATGACTTTGTCTATATAATCGGTGTTCCGCTGGAAGATTTTAATCAGTTATATAATCAAGACTATGACTTGGCGAAGAATGAAGTCTTATTTGCAGGTCATTTAGATAAAATCCAAGATTCAGATATAGTCACTATGGGTGAGCGGGAATTTCACGTTCATACGATTGCTTCAAGTTATGTTCCGACGAACTATGTCGGTCAAGTTGTCTACGTTGTCTTTCCAACGATTGAAGATGTGGAAGCTTTAGCTCAAGCTTTTCCAACTTACACAAGAAATGGCGAGGAATTAATCGGCAGTGTAGAGTATTCGCTAGTGTTCAATGCGGCGGATGAAGAGGCACGTGATAATATTGAAGCGAACCTACCGGAAGATGAGATATTGGAACTGAGTGATTCGGACTTAGTTCGCGTGATGTCAGCTCAGCAAATATCGAAAAGTTTATATTCCTTGAATGGTGGCTTCTTATTCTTAGGAATTATTGTTGGGGTGGTCTTGATGATTGGGACGGTGTTGATGCTTTATTTCAAGCAAGTGTCTGAAGGGTATCAAGATCAAGGTAAATTTGAGATTATGCGTAAAGTCGGTCTGCCTGATAAGTTAATCCGACAAACGATTCGCCATCAAATTTTTTGGATTTTTGCTTTGCCGATTATGATCGCGGTCATTCACTCGCTCTTTGCGTCTAAGATTATGTTCGAACTCTTAGGTCTATTATCAGTGAAAAATGTAAGTACCTTTGTAATTGGTTATGGAACGGTCTTAGCGATTTTCATTGTGGTGTATCTGTTGTTTTACTTTATTACTTCAAGGGTTTACTACCGGATTATTAAGCAATAAATTTAAATGTAGATATACATGCTAAAAAAATACGAAAAGACTTCTCAAGCTTGATAGATTAGGCTTAGGAAGTCTTTTTGGCTTTGATAACTGTCAAACTCAGCTTATTAGTGTGAATGTTGTTTGGTTGATGAATTTGATACAATAATGATACGAATACACTTTGGATAATGGAGGAAATTGAATGCAAGAAATGACCCAATATGAATTGTTCCACCGATTACTTGAAGAGATGGGAGAGACGGGGTGGTGGCCGGCAGAATCAAAAGTCGAGATTGTAGTAGGAGCTATTATGATTCAAAACACGACGGCAGCGAATGCTGAGCGAGCGGTTATGAATATTGGTCAAGCAACACAATTTGATACACAAGCCATTTTGGACTTGCCAAGAGAAGAGCTAGAGGTATTAGTTCGTCCGGCTGGCTTCTATAAGAATAAGAGCAAGGCAGTTCATTCTGTACTTCACTGGTTTAATGAGCACGATAATGACTTAAGAGGCATTGTTAGAAAGTATGAAAGTCACTTACGCCAAGAATTATTGAAACTACATGGAGTTGGCGATGAGACAGCAGATGTGCTTTTGTTATATATATTCGACCAACCGGTCTTTGTCTCAGATAAATATGCTCAGAAACTATACACAGAATTAGGTGTGACAGGTATGGATAACTACAAGGCGATGCGAAAGAAAGTCTCTTTAGATGAGCAGTTTACAACTTGGGAAGCCCAAGAATTCCATGGGTTAATTGATGAGTTTGGAAAAATATACTTACGTGGAAAGGGAAATTTTGAAGCGAGCTTTTTAGCTGGCTATCAGTTAAAAATCGAAGAATAAAAACCCCGGCCTCAATCTAGCTTGAAGCGGGAGTTTCTTGTTAAGCATTCTTAAGCGCGCCATCGTATGCTTTCTTAGTATCTGAATCAAATAGCACCCAAATAATTAAATCAAACGCATCAGGATGTTCGTTCATGACATCTTTAACTGTCGAAATTGCAATTTCTGCGGCTAGATTCACAGGGAAGTGATAAACACCCGTTGAAATTGAAGGAAAAGCGACTTTGCGAATACCGTGTTCCATGGCTAGCAGTAAAGATTGTCGGTAACAACTTTCTAACAAATCCGCTTCGTTAGAGTAACCACCATTCCAGACAGGGCCAACGGTGTGAATAATATGTTCGACGGGGAGATGATAAGCTTGAGAAATTTTTGCTTCGCCTGTTTGACAACCGCCAAGTGTTCGAGTTTCTTCTAAAAGTTTTGGACCGGCCGCGCGATGAATCGCACCATCGACACCACCTCCGCCCAGAAGGCTATGGTTGGCAGCATTAACAATCGCATCTACTTGATCGACTTGAGTAATATCACCGAGCATCGTTTCAATCATTTTACTCACCTCTTTTCTATAGTATAACACGGATTTGACAGGCTTAAACTATCATTTAATCGAAACAATATTATGCCTTCTGAATATATATATTGTTGCAATATTCAATAAGTTGAATAAATAGAATCATTGAAACCAAGCCGTTATAATTGACCTTGACATCTAAATGTAATAAGATTATTTATGTAATAATTAATTATTTAGGAGTGAAAAGATGAAGAAATATATATTAGATGGAATTAATGAGAAAGCGGGAAATAACATGTCATGGCGTGCGATTTTCGCTGGTGTTGTAACATTTGTAGCGATTAGTATTTTATTCTCATTGATTGGAGCAGCAATTGGCTTTGGCGTACCTGATTTTACAAGCCAAAACCCATTAGATGGTGTCGGGATCGGTTTAGTTATTTGGATCATTATCGCATTAATCGTATCGCTAGCAGCCGCTGGTTATGTAACAGGGATTACAGCTAATCGAGCTGGTTTTATCCATGGTTTCTTAACTTGGGCAGTAAGTGTCATTGTGATGTTTGCTTTAATGACATCTGCAGTTGGTATGGCATTTAATTCCTTAGGAACAGTTTTAGGCTATACAGGACAAGTTGCTGGAGACGCCATCTCTGGAACAGCGGATACTGTTGGATCATTATCTCAAGAAGCATTTGATTCAATCGCTCAAGAAATTGATGTTGATTCACAAGACTTAGAACAAACTGTGACAGATGTATTAGAAGATACTGAAATCGCGCAATTACAACCTGATTACTTAGATAATCAAGTTCAAGCGACAATTGATGATGTATCCACAGCAGGTTATAATATTGTTGTTAATGGACAAGATCCACAACAAGAGATTGAGAACGTAACTAGCAATATCCAAGGTCGTATTGACGAAATCGGTCAAGAATTAGATGAAGATGCTTTAACTGAAGCAATCTCAAATAATACTGATTTATCTGAACAAGAAGCAGAAGAAGCCGTAACAAATATTCAAGAAGCTTATGGACAAGCAAGTCAAGAAGCTGAACAAGCATTAAATGATGCTCAAGCAGCTGTTGAAGACTTACAAGTACAAGCTGAGCAAGCTTTCGCTGAAAGTGCACAAGTTGCTGAAGATGTTGCAAATAAAACTTCACAATACTCATTATATGTATTCTTAGGCTTATTAGTTGCAATGTTTATTACTTCATTCGCTGGTTTTGCTGGTGCTAAAACAGCAAGCGAAACACATAATAATGCTGTCTAATAAAGACTAGAAACAATAAACAAATTTAATTGACTACACCTCTCTCTTAGTCTATTCTATAACTAAGAGAGAGGTGTTTTTTTGAATCATTTTAAACTTGATAAGCAATTTATAGCAAAGGTATTATTTATTGCGGTTGTTATTTTAATTATTTTTAATTGGTCACAAGTAGCAGGTGCCTTTGGAGTTGTTTGGCAAGTTGCTTTCCCAGTTGTCTTAGGGGGAATGATGGCTTACGTTTTGAACTTACTCATGAACCAGTTTGAGAAAAGATTGTATCCCAATACGGATAAAAAATGGTTGCAACACACTCGCCGTCCGCTAGCGATTGTACTTTCAATTTTAGTCATTACTTTAGTCGTTGCGGGAATCATTGGTTTAGTTGTTCCGCAACTAATTACAGCAATATCAACATTAGTTGAAGCGGTGCCGACCGTGACAAATTCTGTGCAAACTTGGGTTGAAGAGCAACAACATCTTATCCCAATGTTTAATGACTTAATGGAGCAAGTGGACTTTAATTGGAGTAGTGTGATGTCTAGTTTTGCAGAGATTGGAAACCGACTGCTTCGAGGTGTAGCGGAGTCTTCTGTATCACTTTTATCTAGTTCAGCTTCAGCTGTGACAACCTTTGTATTGTCAGTGATGTTTGCCCTTTATATTTTAGTGTCGAAAGAAAAGCTGGGTAAAAATTTCAATGATATCCTGATTTCATATTTGAGTGATGAGCAAGTAAGAATTGTTAAGAACATCTTGAATGTGACTGACGATGTCTTTTCCAACTATATTACAGGAACGGTCATTGAAGCCTTTATCCTAGGTTTCATCGTATCGCTTGGACTTTGGGCCATCCAAATGCCATATGCAGCCATGCTCGGAGCCTTGCAAGGTGCGTTAGCGTTTATTCCTTTAGTCGGAGCATTTTTAGCGGGGTTTGTCGGTGCTATTATCCAATTCGCGGTTTCGCCAGTGAATGCGTTAATTTATCTCATTTTCGTTATTGTCGTTCAACAACTCGAAGGAGATTTGATCTATCCGCGTGTGGTTGGTGATTCAATCGGCCTTCCAGGTATGTGGGTCTTAGCAGCCGTAACTGTCGGTGGCGGCTTGTTCGGAATTTCAGGTATTTTACTTGGGGTACCGGTCTTTGCAACAATCTATAAACTATTCAGTTTAGATATAAGCTATCGTAAACAGATTCGGGAAGAAGCCAAAGAACGTTCTCTAATGAATGAATACGAAGAAGAAGGGTTAAAATTAAAGCCATTTGAAGCCCTCCGTCATAAAATATTGACACCTGAAGATATTCAAGATATTTAAATAAAATGGAGCCCTGATGTCTATATAAGATAGATTTAGGGCTCTTTTTCAATTCAAAATGTTGATTTTTTCAATGGATATGCTATAATGGTCAAAGAAGGTCAGAAGGCACGCAATCACTTCATTAAAGTCCTCTTTCCTTAAACTGAATAGTTGTCGAGAAAGTTTTTTTATTATATAATAGTCAAAGATAGTCAATGTTAGTGGAAGGGGGATCATAGTGGCACAAAGAAATATGTCGGATATTATTGAAGCTTATTTAAAAAGCTTTTTGAAAAATAGTGAAAGAATTGAAATCAAACGAAGTGATATTGCAGAACAATTTGATTGTGTACCTTCACAGATTAACTATGTTATTAATACACGCTTTACTCAAGAACATGGCTATATGGTAGAAAGTAAACGAGGTGGTGGGGGCTATATACGGATTCTAAAAGTTGAGTTAGTTGATGAAATCGACGCCCTTGACGATATGATCCAAATGATAGGACCGCGTATAAATCACCGCAGTGCAATCAATATTATTGAAACATTAGTCAACCATAGTATAATGACAGAACGAGAAGGCGCATTAATACTATCAGTGATTGATAAAGCATTACTACAAACAATCTCGTTACATGAACAAGAAGCAAGAGCTTTGATTCTGTCGAAGTTTTTAGAACAATTACGAATTACATATAAATAAAGAGGTGAAAGTATGTTTGAAGAATTATTTACTGAAAGTGCTCGCCAAGTAATGATTTTTGCTGCTGAGCAAGCGTATTACTTAAGACATCAGGCTGTGGGCACAGAACATATCTTATTAGGTCTAGCTCGTGAAGAGTCAGGTATTGCTGGGAAAGCTTTACGTGGTATGGGCGCAGACTACCAAACGTTACTAACTGAATTAGAAATTATTCACGGTAAAGTGAATGCTCCACGTATGCAAGGGGATATTGTTATTCCATACTCACCACGTGCGAAGAAAATTATTATGAATGCATCGAATGATGCGAAACGTTTAGGTGTGCCAAAAGTTGGAACAGAGCATTTATTACTAGGCATGTTAAAAGAAGAAATCTTAGCAACAGTTCTATTAAAGAACTTAGGTATCAACTTAAATGAATTAAGAAAAACAATCTACGAAATGGTTGGTGTGAACGATTCAACAGGACGCGTTCAAAATGGCCGTCGTGGACGTCAAAAACAACAACAGCAACAAAATGGAGTAGCAAGTTCGACAACACCAACTTTAGATTCACTTGCACGTGACTTAACACAATTAGCGCGTGACGGGAAGTTAGATCCAGTGGTTGGACGTGCGAATGAAATACGTCGTATCGTACAAATTGTTAGTCGCCGTTCAAAAAATAACCCCGTATTAGTCGGGGAACCTGGTGTTGGTAAAACTGCAATTGCCGAAGGTCTAGCAGAACGTATTGTATCTGGTGGAGTGCCTGAAAACATTGCTAACAAACGTTTAATGATGTTAGATATGGGTTCTCTTGTTGCGGGAACGAAATACCGTGGTGAATTCGAAGAACGTATGAAGAAAATCATTGAAGAAATTACCGAAGATGGTTATACAATTCTCTTCATTGATGAGTTACATACATTAATTGGGGCAGGATCAGCCGAAGGTGCTGTTGACGCAGCAAACATCCTGAAACCAGCATTAGCTCGTGGAGAAATTCAAATCATTGGTGCAACTACTTTAGATGAATATCAAAAACACATTGAAAAAGATGCAGCCTTAGAACGTCGTTTCTCTAAAGTTCAAATCGATGAGCCAACTCAACAAGAGTCTGTTCAAATTATTCATGGACTTAAAGAACGTTACGAAAAACACCACAATGTAGAAATTACTGATGAAGCGGTCGAAGCAGCGGTTAAATTAAGTACACGTTACTTAACTGAACGTCGCTTACCAGATAAAGCCGTTGATTTAATTGATGAGGCCTCAGCTAAAGTACGTATTGATGCAACGACGCACAGTACAAACTTAAGCGACCTTGAGAAAAAATTAGGCGAATTATCCGATAAAAAAGAAAAAGCTATCTTAGCCCGTGATTTTGACACTGCAGCCAAAATCCGTGAAGAAGAACAAAAAGTTGAAACTCAAATCGAAGCAGCTGCGAAAGCAGAAAGCAAAGATAAGGGTGAAGGTGAAGCAATTCTTAAAGTGGGTCCTGAAGATATCGCAGAAGTAATTACTATTTCAACAGGTATCCCAGTAAAACAATTAGATACTGCCGAATCAAAACGTCTTGTTCACTTAGAAGAAGAGTTGCATGAACGTGTTATCGGTCAAGATGATGCTGTTGTATCAGTATCTAAAGCGATCCGCCGCGCATACAGTGGCTTGAAGAGTCCTAAACGACCAATTGGGTCATTTATGTTCTTAGGCCCAACTGGGGTAGGTAAGACAGAATTAGCGAAAGCTTTAGCTTCATCTATCTTTGGTAGCGAGGACAATATGATCCGTGTGGATATGTCTGAATACATGGAAAAACACAGTGTGTCTCGTTTAGTAGGTTCACCTCCAGGATACGTTGGTTATGATGAAGCAGGTCAATTGACTGAGCAAGTTCGTCAAAAACCTTACAGTGTGATTCTCTTAGATGAGGTTGAAAAAGCCCATCCAGATGTATTTAACATGTTATTACAAGTATTTGATGATGGTCATATGACAGATGGTAAAGGGCGTCGTGTCGACTTCCGTAACACAATTATCATCATGACTTCGAACATGGGAGCAACAGCTCTTCGTGATGACAAGTCAGTCGGATTCGGTGCTGTGGACTATACAGATGACTTCAAGGCAATGGAAGCACGCGTTATGGAAGAAGTAAAACGTGGATTCCGTCCAGAATTCATTAACCGTATTGACGAAATTATTGTCTTCCACCCATTATCTAAAGATCAAATTAAAGAGATTGTTAAATTACAAGCGCAAGATATCATCAACCGTCTACATGATCTTGAGATTGAAGCCCGTGTAACAGAGACAGCTCTAGAAATTATTGCTGACGCTGGCTTCGATCCAGAATATGGAGCAAGACCAATCCGTCGCGCAATTCAAAAACAAATAGAAGACGAGTTAAGTGAAATGATGCTAAGTGGAGATATCAAATTAGGTGATAACATCACCATTGGTGGCCGCCAAGGAGCAATCAATATCAATAACCGTTCTAAATAATACAGATGAATCGTGTCGGTGAGAGAAATCTCGCTGGCACGATTTTTTTCTGTGACAAGAGCCAAACGGCGAATCCATTTGTCTTAAGTTAGCTCAACTAAAGCCAAACCGCAAGTCCATTTGTCTTGAGTTAGCTCAACTAAAGAAGAACCGCAAGTCCATTTGTCTTGAGTTAGCTCAACTAGAGCCAAACGGCGAATCCATTTGTCTTGAGTTAGCTGAACTAAAGACGAACCGCAGGTCCATTTGTCTTGAGTTAGCTCAACTAAAGACGAACCGCAAGTCCATTTGTCTTAAGATCCAAAAAGCATAAAAAACACCAAACTTCAGAAAAGTCTGGTGTTTCCTTGATAGCCCATCGTATTAGAAATAAGCTAAACTCTTTAAAATCATAATAAACACAACTAGCGAGAACATTGAAGCGACCGTTGTGAAGACAACAATTTGGTTTGCTAAATCGCCATCACCGCCGGCGACAACTGCTTGAGCATAACTAGATACAGCCGTTGGTCCAGCCGTCGCGATTAAGACTGATATTAAGTCAGCTCCACGAAAGTCTAATAAACCACCTGCAATAAATAAAGCAATCGTAGGAATAATTACTAATCGTGCAAGAACAGTTCCGTAAAGAGACCAGTCAGCATCCTTTAATTTACCAAAGTTAAACGTTCCACCCATAACAATGAGTGCAAGCGGCGTCGTCATACGTGTTAAATTTCCCATCGTCGTTTCAATCACATTAGGGAACTTGAATCCTAATACCGCAACAATTACCCCTGCGCAAGTAAAGATAACCATTGGGTTAGTCAATACTTGTTTAATTGTTCGTTTCAATGAGAATTTCTCATCAGTATAAATTGAAAAAGCAATTACAGAGAAGATATTATTTAAAGGTACAATGGTTGCTAGAACAATCGTTACCATCCCTAAATTTTCTTGACCGAGTAAAGCTATTCCCATTGGTAAACCGAATAAAATCGCGTTTGAACGAATCGAACCTTGAAGAATGACCCCTCGTTTTGCATTTGATTTTTCGAAAATAGGTACAATAAAAGCCAAAATAATAAATGCAACAATAGCAAAAATAATGTTAAAAGATAAAGTTAACCCATTAAAATCCGTCGCAATATTCGTATTATAAACATTTGAGAATAAATTCAATGGCAGTAAAATAGAAAAAATCGCTTTATTAAACTGAGCATAAGCGTCTTGTTTAATGAAACCTGCGCGTGTAAAAAACTGACCTAAAGCCATGTAAAGCATCATTGGCATGACTGCATTGAATCCGATCATAAAATTGTCCAATCAATTAACTCCTTCGTCTAAAAATTTGCAATCAAAAAATGCGAATATAAAGATTATAATACTCAATTCATCATTTGACCAATTATTTTTACTGACAATTAACTTGCATTGTCCTTCATTAATAATTATTATAAAGAGAGATAGATACAAATTTAAAGTAGTTTGAATATGGAAGTTCGGTTAAATTCCGAGACGGTCCCGCCACTGTAATCATGCGAAAAGCATGGAGTCAGATCTTTATTCAAGCATACTTATCCGACATACTATTTCGAGGCAAAATAGTGAGTGATATCCGATCCATTCGAATAAACCCATGCTTTTCTCTCCAAATAGTTTGAAGTGAATACTGTCATCTGTCACAAAATCATATGGGAGGCATTTAGAATGAAAAAATGGTTACTATTATTAGCGTCAACTTTAGTATTAGTTGGTTGTGGTGAAACGACACAGACAGAAGAAGTTACTTCAACACCGGTTGAATCAAGTGAACAAGCGGTATTAGCTGAAGTGACTGTATCAGTAACAGTTGATGGAGAAGAAATTGACGAAGGCGAACAAGTTCTAGAAGTTGAAGAAGGTGCGATTCTATTAGATGTGATGAAAGAGCATTATGAACTTGAAGAAGCTGACGGCTTTATCTCTGCAATTAACGGACATGAACAAGATGAAGAGGCAGGGAAATACTGGTTGTTTGACTTAAACGGAGAGATGGCTGAAGTTGGAGCGGCTGAATTAGAGTTATCAGACGGTGACTTAGTCGAGTGGAAACTTGAAGCCTTCGAAGGATGAGTAAGTATTTCACAGTTAAGCGTCTAGCAGTACTGGCCTTACTGACCGCTCTGTGTCATATTGGGCGAATTGCCTTTCAATTTATACCAAATGTACAACCTGTCACAGTGATTTTAATAATTATTACTTTAACGATGGGAACTTTGGATGGACTCCTAGTAGCCATCACTTCGATGGTCATTTCGAATATGCTACTTGGAATGGGTCCTTGGACACTTTATCAAATTATGGCCTATGGCATCATTGTATTACTTACAAGTGCTCTAAAGGCTTTATACAATCGATTAAAGGACCATCAGAGTGCGCGAAGAGTAATCTTTGCGCTGTTCGCTGGAGCGACTGGATTAATTTACGGGTTTGTTATTTCACTATTTTCATCACAAATGTTTGGTGTCGTTAATTTCTGGGTTTATTATGCCCAAGGGATTTCATTTGATTTAATGCATGCGGCTGGGAATGTGGCCTTCTTTTTAGTGCTGGAGCCGACGCTGGTGCCAATTATTCAAAAACGATTTATGACTTCAAAAGGATAACGAATAGGAAACGTTGAAACTGTAACACATAAAAGAGCCATCAGAAATTTTTCTGATGGCTCTTTTGAAATTATTTTGGTATATCTTTTTTTGTCAATTCAGTATGGAAGACACGTCCGCTTCGTTCATACAAGACGTCTTCGACACCAGCTTGGGTATTGGCCACACGTGCTAGGGCAAAGAAGTAATCAGATAGACGGTTAATAAACTTTAATACGTGCTGATTAATCGTCTGTTCTTGTTGCAAGCTAACAATCCGACGCTCGGCGCGTCTTGTAACGGTGCGTGCAAAGTGAAGTTGAGCAGCGAGTTGTGTTCCACCTGGTAAAATAAATGATTCAACTGTTGGAGGGATCGGTGCATACTCGTCGATGCGGCTTTCTAACCAAGTTACCAGGTCTGCATTCGTACGATATGGATACTTATCATGTTTTTCGGGTGTTGCTAAGTCATTACCGCAGTCGAATAAATAGTGTTGAATGCGCATGAGCTCTTCTTTCATATCACTAGGCGTTTCTTCTAAAGCAACAATCATCCCGATAATACTGTTTAATTCATCCACCGTTCCGTAAGCCTCGACTTGTTGGCTATCTTTATGAACAGACTTTCCACCGATGATGCGAGTGGTACCGTGATCACCTGTCCGTGTGTAAATTTGCATGAGTATACTCCTTATTATAAACCGCAGCGTAATTGTGCGTTACAGTTAGTACATGTATTACATCCACCAATATCTTGAACAATTCCACTACGACAAATTGGGCAAGTATCTCCGATATCTGAACCAAAAACAACGTCATCTGTATGTCCCAGTGTTTTAACGTGCTCTGACTCAGCTAGGTCAACTAATTGTCTTAATTCGTTACTGTCATCAACGATACGCGCCTCTTCCATTGGGAATAATTCGATATTTTCTGCTTCATTCTCTTCAGCCGCAAGTGTTAATACTTGTGAGTCACGAGACCCATCCACATAGACCGTTCCACCTTTAGCGCCACCTTTGTATAAGCGTTCGTAAATACTTTGAACTTGGCTGACTTGGTAACCTTTAGGTGCGTTTACAGTCTTAGAAATTGAACTATCAACCCATCTTTGGATCGTTGTTTGAACATCAACGTGTGCTTCTGGCGCAAGTGACATAGCTTCAACGAAGAACTCTGGTAAATTTTCAGCGTCTGCTTCTGGGTGTGCATCAAGATATTCTTGAACAATTTCAGCATTCACTTCGATAAATTTACCTAGTCGGCCACTACGGAAGTATTTGAAAGCAAAGTAAGGTTCTAATCCAGTTGCTACACCAACCATTGTTCCTGTACTTCCAGTTGGAGCGACAGTTAGTAAGTGTGAGTTACGAATACCGTGTTCTAAGACACCTTCACGGATATGATCCGGCATTTTTTGCATGTAGCCTGTTTGAACGAATTTTTGACGAAGAACTTGAGTTTCTTCATCATTTTCGCCGATTAAGAATGGGAAACTGCCTTTTTCTTTTGCTAAAGCAATCGATTCTTCGTAAGCAGATACTGCGATTGTTTTGAATACCTCATCAACAATTTTGTTTCCTTCTGCTGATCCATAAACGTGTTCAGTATAGATGAGTAAGTCAGCTAAGCCCATAACACCTAGACCGATACGACGTTCGCCCAGGGCTTGTTTTTTATTTTCTTCTAGGAAATACGGTGTCGCGTCAATCACGTTATCTTGCATACGTACACCAGTCTTCACTGTTTCAATTAATCGGTCATAATCCACAGTATGTGTGTCTTTATTTACCATATTCGCTAAGTTAACGGCAGCTAAGTTACATACAGAGTATGGTGCTAAAGGTTGTTCACCACATGGGTTTGTCGCAACAACTTTTTGACCGTATGCTTTCGCATTTGTATCTTTATTCGCATTATCAATAAAGAAAATTCCAGGCTCAGCTGAGTAAGTTGCACAAATATTAATTAATTTCCAAAGTTCTTTCGCTTTAATCGTACGGTAATCTCTAATGCCGTATCCTTGGTCAGCCCATTCACGTACATCACCGTGGTCTGGCCATTCTGCATTATAAGCAGCCATTTCAGCAGGTGTATAGTTCTCAACATCTGGGAATTTTAATGTCCAGTCGCCGTCCTGTTCAATGGCTTCCATAAAGTCATCTGTTAAAGTCACGGAGATATTTGCACCTGTTAAGAAATCAGGATTATTAACACTGTAAGTACCGCCATCACGCAGTTTAGCTTCAGCGTCTTTGATATTTTGTTCTGAGAAGCCACCTAAACCAGGCATTGATTTGTAACGAACGATATTTTCATACATTGATAATTCTGCTTGATTTAAAGGTGTGAATTTTAATTTCTCTTTGGCTAGAGTTTTGATTTGTTCATCATCTGTTTGTTCAATTAAGTATTGTAGAACGCGCGGGTTTTGCATTTTTGAGATAATAAATTCAATAATATCTGGATGCCAATCAGCTAACATAATCATCTGTGCACCACGACGGCTACCACCTTGTTCCACAAGATGTGTTAGTTGAGCGATGTCATCCAACCAAGAAACTGAACCAGATGACTTCCCGTTCACCCCACGAGCGAGCGTATTTCTTGGACGTAGTGTTGAACCATTCGTACCCACGCCGCCTCCGCGACTCATAATTTCCATGACTTCTTTACGGTGATCTGAAATACCTTCACGTGAATCTGGAATGAAAGGCATCACATAACAGTTAAAGTAAGTTACATCAGTATTTGTTCCTGCTCCGTAAAGCACACGACCCGCGGGAACAAAATTCATTTCTTTCAATTGTGTATAGTATTGACCATTTAATTCTTCGCGTTTAACCGCATCTGTTTCAACATCCGAAAGACCTTTGGCAGTACGCTTTGCGATCTGTTCAAAATAAATTTCTAACGGTTTATCAATCGTTTCGATCTTGCGAGTGACAAGTCCGGTCTTTTGTTCAGTTTTATCTTCTAACGAACCACGGTATTCTTCTTCAATCCAAATAAGGACTTCGTTGTTAGCCGTATCAATGGATTGCACAATCCCAATCCCTCTCGCAGGGTATTTAGGATCTGCTTTAACCGTTAGGATAACAAGGTCTCCAACCGCTAACGTTGATTTAGCTGCATCTTTGAATGAGTAGCGATCTAACATAACCATTCTTGAAACCCCACTGTGCGTAATATTCATATCGCTTGTCATAGGGAAGATTTGCGGAAATGCTTCGATAGCTTCATTTAATTGTTCTTTGTTCCATGTCACATGTTGATCTGTTGTTTGAGTCATATTTATATTACCCCTTTGTGAAAATGTTCCGTTAGCACTATATATTGTGCTGCTACTGTATTCTAACCCAACATGTCGTATTATGCTAGGATAAAATTATTGTCATAGTTTTTTGTTCGCCTTTTGTTCGCACAAATCTTGCTAGATGAGGCTAAGCGATATTAAATAAATTTTCAACTATCAATTTTAAAAATAAATTTAATACAATAATGCGTTCTAATAGTATCTTACCGCAATATACTATAAAATATTGCTTCCAGCCACGGCGTATTAATAGGTTGTGATAGCGTTTTATGCTATAATATACTTATCAATTGAATATGAAGATGTTATAAATTTATATAGCATAAAAGGAGGAAATTTAAATGAGTAAAAAAGGAAATAATGTGTCACTTGGCTTAGTATTACTAGGTTCAGCTGCGGCAGTTGCTGGAATTGCAGCAATGATGTACTATAACGATGACGTTCGTCATAGAGTTGAAGGTGTTGTGAACCGTGAACGCGCTAAATTATTTGTAAAACATAAATTAAATGGTTCAGATAGTTTAGTAAATGCTGTTGATAACTTAAGTGATTCTGAAGTAAACACAATCGTTAAGTTAGCAAGTGGTGCTGGAAACGTGAAAGACCAAGCATCTGATGCGTTCTCTTCAATTATGGATCGTGCAAAAGACATGTCTTCTGACGTGACTGACCGCGTTCAAGAGTATTTTGAATAATCTCTAAAAGAGTTAATAAATCCGAGTGAATCATGTACACTGAAGAGTGAAGTGGTTTGCTCGGTTTTTTTGTGTATGAAAATACTTAAAGCTGTGCATAACGAATGAAGAGAAGTAAACAATCCGAGGTGAAATATGTTAGAAGCAATTGAATTAGAAGAAGCCGTGCGTTTAGAGCACGAAAAGTGGATGGAAGAAGCGATAAAAGAAGCGTTAGTAGCAAAGGAGAAGGCAGAAGTCCCGATTGGCGCGATTATCGTTAAAGATGGCGAAATTATCGCCAGAGGACATAATGTGCGAGAGTTGGAGTTAGATGCTACAGGGCATGCAGAAATTAAGGCAATTCAAGCCGCCAATAAAGCACTTGATGCCTGGCGATTAGAAGGGACAACAATGTATATCACATTAGAGCCCTGCCCCATGTGCGCGGGTGCCCTTATTAATTCACGTGTGGAAAATGTGGTATACGGAGCAGCAGATCTAAAAGCAGGTTGCGGGGGAACCCTAATGAATCTACTGGAAGACGAACGGTTTAATCATCAACCTCAAGTGATCAAAGGGGTCCTAGCTGATGAATGTGGACAACTTTTAACCAATTTCTTTAGAGAATTACGTGAAAAGAAGAAAAAAAGAAAGTTATCCACAGATTAATGTGTATAACCCACAGAAAAACGGGAACATCTGTTCATAAGTTATAACTATGCACAGAAAAATGACTTATCAACAGACTTATGCACAGACCTAGCTGTTGATAACTACTTAATTGTTGATAAATTGAAGCATTTATCACATATTTTAAGAAATATTAACCTATATTGATAGGAATATAGGCTTAATTTTTAACATAAAATAAATTGTGGACAACTTGTTAATTAAATGGAAGGATGACAAACTGTATGATGGATAAGATCTATCAAGAAATCATGGAAGATGAATTAAATCGGGCCTATACCGAACGCGGCGTCCCCCCTTTATTCAAAGCGCCAAAAGAAGCAACAATTGCGATCATTGGACAAGCGCCAGGACGCAAAGCGGAAGAAACACAATTATTCTGGAATGATCCGAGTGGGGACCGTTTGCGTGATTGGATGGGACTGACTCGTGAACAGTTCTATGAATCAAATAAAATTGCTCAGCTACCTATGGACTTTTATTATCCAGGTAAGGCTAAGACTGGGGATGCTCCGCCTAGAAAAGAGTTCGCACCGAAATGGCATCCACGTATCATCGATGAGTTGCCGAATTTGAAGACGATTCTACTAATTGGAAACTACTCACAAAAGCATTATCTTAAAAAAACACGTCAACGAAATTTAACAGAGACTGTTCGCCATTATGAAGATTACTTGCCAGAGTTCTTCCCACTAGTACATCCATCGCCTTTGAATCAGCGCTGGTTAAAGATTAATCCGTGGTTTGAAGAAGAGGTTATTCCAGTCCTTCGTAAATTAGTGCAGGAAGAAATATTAGAAATCGATAATTAATGCTAAAAAGATTTTGCATTCGAGTGTCTTCTATGCTATTATAAGTGTTGGCAATAGTGGAACCATGAATGAGTCAGGACCGGAAGGTAGCAGCTATAAGTGGTGAAGCTATGTGCCTTTTTTTGTGCCTTGATATAGCAAGGATTTACCTCATATTTAACCAAAAGGTAGCATAAAGGTAGCAAAATTATATAATAACGTCATTAATTGCACTCTTTAGGTCTTCCTTCATCTTACCGCTGAAGTGGTTATATACTCTCTCAATTAATTGTGTATCTTTATGTCCGACATGCTCAGCAATAAGTGTTGCGGGAACATAATTTTCGACCATACGCGTTATAAAGGTGTGTCTGAATATCTGGGTAGTCAGTACTTTTTCTTTCGATTCATATTCATGTAATTTGTTCTGCGATGTTGTTATATCGATAGGAGTACCATCATCCCTGAAGAATAGTAAGGTAGTTTTTCGTAAACCATATGCCATTAAAAGAATTTTTCTTCTGCGCATTATTTTTTGGATTAACTCAATGGTATCGTCATTGATATTATTTAAGCGAGTTTCATTTCCCTTTGGTAATGTGAAGATCTTATTTACTTTGTCATATGTATATCGAACAAAAATAGTTTTGTTAATCAAATCAATGTCTTGTATATGTAATGCAGCAACTTCATTAAATCTCATACCTGTTTTCATTTGTAATCTGAAAAAGTCAGATAATTCTTCATCATCTGATACAATCATCCGATTCAATAAATCCTCAGCTTCATCAACTTCTAAGTATTTCAATTCTTTCTTTTCTTCCTTGTTGGGTAGATTAATCTTATCCACGCGTAATTTACTTATTATGTTATTATCATCCATTAAATCAAAATCTATCCCATAATTTATAACAGCGCAAATGAGTTTATATCGCTCAGATACTGTTTTATAAGATAACCCATCTTTAAACATTTTTACAAAAATAATATTAATTTTACCTGGTGTCAATTCATCTAAATGCAAATCTCCAATATGTTCATGGACTTTTCTTAAGTTTGCAACGTAATTAACTAAAGTTGATTTCTTGATGGATAGTCCTTTGTACTCAAGGAACTGATCAGCTAATTCTTTAAAAGTAATATTGTCATTGTTTTCTTCTACCTCTTCAGTTTTCTTTCTAATCTTTTCAGCAATTATTTTGCGTGCTTTTTTCTCAGCTTGTGAAGAATCTGTATTCATTGTTGTAGAAGCATATTTTCGGTTACCACTGCGGTCTGTGTAATCTTCCACAAATTTAAACTTACCACTTTTTGTTGGAACAACCCACATAATTAAAACCTCCTATTATTTTTATGCTATAATAGGGCATGTAAAAGAGCCCTATCTTAGGTTCTTTTCTAGTAACATCTCACTCTAGTGGTCGGCAAACTTACAAGAGTGGGGTGTTATTTTATTTATGTTCATCAATTATTTTGTCGATAATCTCATCAAAGTCAGAATGGATATTTTGAGTTTTATTAAATTCAATGTATTCTAATCCTGCTTTTTCTTTTGCACTTTTCATTCTTACGGACCCATGTCCTTCTAAAATCTTATATTCATTAAATTCAAGAAAGCGATTGATACTTTCACTAAAATCTTGCATTGTAAAAGTATTTCTTCTTTCAATCAATCCTTCGATATAATCAAAATATGAAGATACTGTCCTTTCTAATTGCTTTATTTCTTTCTCTGAAAGATAATTTTTTGCAACTTGTGTATCTGATTTCAATATCCTACCGTCTGGTGAATTTTTCCAAGTGGTCAAGCCCATATTATCTTTAGTTTGATCGGCTGAATTATAAATGATTTCAGCAGCTGTTTGCCCAACAATAGCAAAATGAAATTTATTTTGCATATTAGCGTAAAATAATCTTGTTATATCACTGTTTTTATCGTAATCAGTACTTACTTCAGCGAATATATCAGTTAGCTTTAACCATATTCTTCGCTCACTTGCACGTATGGAACGAACTCTCTCAAGAAGTTCTTGGAAGTAGTCTTTGTCTAACAGGTTTGATCCTTGCTTCAACCTATCGTCATCAAGAGCGAATCCTTTTATCATATATTCTTTTAAAACAGAAGTTGCCCATTGTCTGAAGTGAGTTGCTCGTACAGAATTCACTCGATAGCCAACTGATATAATTGCATCGAGATTATAATAAGTCAAATCCCTAGAAACCTCTCTATTACCTTCTTTTCGAACTGTTGCAATTTTTGCAACAGTTGCATTTTGCTCTAACTCATTTTCGTTAAATATATTAGATAAATGTTTAGAAATTACAGAATCATCAACTTCAAATAATTTAGACATTTGTTTTTGTGTCATCCATATAGTTTCATCCATAATAATGACGTCTACAACAACAGAATTATCATCAGTTTCATACATTATAAATTTTTGTTCTTCTAGTTCCATTTAGTATTCCTTTCATTGGGATTTAAAGCATTTGAATGAATCCATTTTGTATCATCTTGATTTATTCAACAATGGAAGAATTGTAAAGTTTCCAATTGTGATCCAGTGATGGATCTCCTCTGGACTCTAAGTCACCTTTTATAGTGATAACTCTTCCCAAATGGTAAAAATCTTCATCTATGTCATGTCCAAAATCAGCTATAAATACCTCGTACTTTTCACCATCTTCTAAATCAGACCACCCAACACCATCAATGTAAGGTCCATCAGCCCTTAAAATTAAAGAATCACCTAAGGTTCCAATTAATCTACCACTCCACGATACTTCTGTTCCGTAAATACTATTTTCCCACAACTCGGTTCTAAGTGACGGATCCATTTTTTTATAATTATTGATAAAAAGCTCAAAATCAGAAATGGATGATAATACATCATCTTCCGTAGCAGTATACTCAGTTTCAGTATTATTAACTTCTGTTTCTTGTTCATTCTGATTATCGTTACTTTCTGTTACCTCAGAGGTTTCATTAGACTCACTTGAAGTTGTATTATTTTCAGCAACAGAAGTTTCATTTGGAATTTTTGGAATTATTGAAGCAAATATACCAAAACATACAATAGCAGCTAGAAACGTATACAAAGATTTTTTCCATTTTTTTCTAAATAAAAAATAAATTGCAAACCCCAAAATAACTAACGTGATTAAAAATAATATAATGTCCATACTTTTCTCCTTATAATAAAACTTTGCCTAATACGGTAACTTGTGAAGGGTCAAAGTGCATATCTTCATATTTCTTATTTTCTGATTTAAGAGTAATTGTTTTTGTATCATGATCTACATAAAACTTTTTGCAAGTTACTCCCTCATTTTCAATTCTAACAATTGCAACCTCACCGTTTTCAACAGTTGGTTGATGACGTATATATACTTCATCACCCTTAAGAATAAGTGGTTCCATAGAATCGCCGGCGATTTCAACGCGTTCATCTGCACCATGTGGAACCATAGACTCAGATTTTACCTCCGCATCATAATCATCAACTTCAATAGCATAACCCGCAGCTGATTTACGGCCATTAATAATGGATTTATGTACTTCTTCAACTCTATCAGGAAAGTTGATAACGTTATTTTGTTCTTTCAATTGATCGTTAGTAAAGTCATAAACTTTAACTTGTCTATTATTATCAAGAGAAATAAGTGTTCCCATTGTATTGGCAATTACAGAGTTAATTTTAAAATCATTAGTAAGTTGCTCTGGTGAAATATCAAGGCCTTTGCAAATTTTTAGAACATTATCAACGCCAGCTCTTCCAATACCATTTTCTAAAATGGTTCTTATTGTTGTGTAAGGAACACCAACAAATTCAGAAAATGCTTTTACATTCCCAAACTTTGACTCTATCATCATTTTTAAAAATTCTTCTCTATTAATATTTATCACCTCATTCATTTGATGAATTAATAATATCATACGGAATACCGTATGTAAACGCAAATAAGAATATTCTCGAAAAAAAGTACGGAGTTTCGTATTGACTTGTTACGGAACTCCGTATATACTTTAAGCAAGAGTTCAAGAGGTATATTTTTTTAGTTTAATATTACGGAACTCCGTAACTTTAAAAGATTGGAGGATTCAGATGTTAATTAACCTAGAGAACGCAAGAAAAGAAAAAGGAATTACCTTAACGCAGATTGCTTCTGTTTTAGGATTGAAGAAATACCAAACAATATCTGAAAAAATAAAAGGTATGTCAACGTTTTCTTTTGATGAAGCTTTAAAAATTCAGCAATCACTTTTTCCTGAGTATGATCTAATTTATCTTTTCGAAAGACAAGACGAACATTAATTATTTAAAAATAGATTTCGGAGGTACGAGAAATGAATGAAAATAAGAAACAACCTTCTGGTTATATCACCGAGCAATTACAGTTGCTCAGTGAAAAATCAAAAGGCGATGATATAACAATTTCAGAATCAATATTAATTGCTGAGACAATTAAAAAATTGATTAAATTATTTTAAAAATAGAGGGACACTTTACCCAAAAAATACGTTTATAAGAATGGAGAGTAAAAATGAGTAAATTAATAAAAACACTCGCTTTAGTTGCTATTGGGGTAGCAATAAGGCGAGTATTCAAACCAAAATTAATCATTGGAGATCACGTAGTAACAACTTCATCAGATAGAACAATATTTAAATATTTAAGAAATAACTAACTCTGGCCTGTCAGAAGGAAAGTCTTCATCTAATGATAAAGGGCTATTAGAGAAGACCTTTGTTTTCTTTACATTAGGGAATGATTCGTATTGTATCACTACACCATCTGACCAAATGGCCAATAACTTTGTGTCATCGTAAACGATAATATGCTCAGCATTATTAAAATTAAGTGGTCGTATGCCAAATTCCATATTAGGTGTATTAATCTCAATAGAATATTCGAGGATATGTTTATTCATAATATTTCACCTCCCTTCAAGGAAGATTATACCAAAGAAAGGATAAGTAAAAATGCAAACAAAGATACCTGAAAAAGTAATTTATGTTCGTCCTGAGTGGATTAAAGTTCAGGATTTGCCCAAAGTATTTGTGGGCGTTGGTAAACAAACTTGTGAACGTTTCGCAAGGTTGATGTATGACAATGATGACTTCAGCGATGGAGTCATGAAGCCAACAACGAAGCTAACATTAGTAGAATATGACCGATTTGTTGAGTTTTTGAAGTATATGGATGATACAAAATTTAAGTGAAAGTGAGATGTGAGAATGGAAATCGAAGACATGAAATACACCATAGAAAATGAAGTACAAAGACATGTTAAAGCGGAGCTAGAATCAAAGCGATTATCTAGAAGTCTTGTTCATTTTTTTGTTTTAGTAATAGGAATGATGGCCGGATATATTATTGCTCATATTTAAGACAAGGAGAAAGAGATGAATATAATTCTAGAAACAATTGTAAAGAAAGAAGAAGGATGGGAAGTAAATGAAAGCTATGCATGTAAGTATGGAGAAACATACACGGCATGCATTCAAATGATGATGGGATACTTTAGGACTGGAATCTATCACAGAGGTTATGCGATATGGGAACAGGATCATATGGGCAAAGACATACTGGAATTAAGAGAAGTAGTTAAAGAGCTAAACATCGAAGTAGTCATGGCTAATGATGACCCTAGACGTTATATAAATGGAGTGATTGATGATGTTGAGGAAAGTAGAGCATTATGATGCGATTGGACAAAAAAACGCTAGAGCGGCAACTCGTAGCGGGCTTACAAAATATATCTAAGTTAATTATACCACGATATTTGTTCGTGTGAAAGGAAGGGGTTTTAAATGAATTTACAACCAAGTTACTATGCGGTGATTCCTGCAACAGTTAGATACAGCAAAAATTTAAAGGCAAATGAAAAATTACTTTATGGAGAGATTACAGCTTTGGCTTCTGCTAAAGGTTACTGTTTTGCAAGTAATTCATATTTTGCTGAACTATATGGAGTATCAAAGGTCTCTGTTTCAAATTGGGTGAGCAATTTAGAGAAACAAGGGTTTATAAAAACTCAACTAAAATATGCGAAAAACTCAAAACAAATTGAAGCAAGATTTATATATATAAATGACGTACCTATTAAAGAAAACTTTAATACCCCTCAAAATGAAGTTAAAGAGGGTCATAAAGAAAACTTTAACAGCCCTATTAAAGAAAACTTTAAAGATAATATTACAAGTATTAATAATACAAGTATAACAAATAGTACTACTAGCGTTAAAAATGATGATGAGCCATCCGTTGATGAAAAAACAAAAAAAGTTTTATTATTTTTTGAAAATAATTTTGGAGTTATCCGTCCGTCTGTTTTAGACGATTTAACTGATTACGTAGATATTTTTAAAAGTGATGAGCTAGTTATCTATGCAATGCAAAAAGCCGTAGATAATAATGCAACGTTTGGTTATGCAAAATCAATTATGCAGAGATGGCTTACTTCTAAGCTTATGACACTTAAAGACGTTAAAGCGGACGAGCTAGCATTTAATAACCGTAAAAACAAAGGTAGACGCAATTCAAGCCATACAGAGATTATTCCAAGCTGGATGACTGATAAGGAAAAACAAGAAGTAATTGAAGAACCAGAAGTATCAAGTGAAAGCGAAGAGGCCTTAAGAGAGCGACTCAGTGCTTTGATAGGAGAGTGATTACATGAGTGTAAAAGGAGCTTATGCTGCTAAACGTAACGGAGAGTTTTTTGAGAAGCTAATTGATGCATCGTGTATTCATTATTCTAAACAAGGTATAGCTTACATACAGAAGACACCTGAACCGATGAGACCAGTTAGAGCGCTTAATCGTAATAGAGGCCAGTATATGGCTGTATACGAGAAAAAAGCTCAACCAGACTTTACAGGAACTTTAACAGGCGGGACGTCAGTCGTTTTTGAAGCGAAGCATACGGAATCACCAAGAATAGAATTTAACCGGATTAGTAGTCAACAAGAATTAGATCTTGAAGCGCATCATAAACTAGGAGCTATTACTTTTGTACTCTTAAGTTTCAGCGATAAAGACTTTTATAGAGTGCCTTACAGCGAGTGGATAAACCTTAAAGAGACTATTGGCAAGAAGTCACTTAATCAGACGGACTTAGAACCTTATCGCATCATAAACCAAGGGAGATTAATTCCGTTTTTAGATGGATTAGTAGAGGAGTGAGATATATGCATGAATTATCACTTAGTAATGACTTAAACCAATTAGAGTTGGAGATTACGCATCATAAAAATATAGCCGGTCAATCTGTATGGGAGATTGGTAAAAGATTAAATCACGTAAAAACAAATAACTTAACGCATGGTGAATTTGGTAAGTGGCTGGACAAGATAAAGATTGGGCAACGTGAAGCTCAAAGAATGATGAAAGTTTCTTTAGAACTACCAAATACGGCAACGTTGTCGCATTTAGGTGTTACAGCATTAAATCTAATAGCTTCTCTTCCAGAAGAAGAACGAGAAAAAGAACATGTTACTTCAAAAGGCGAAACAAAGACACCGGATGAAATGACGGTTAGAGAATTACAGGAATTAAAAAAACAGTTATCACGAGCTGAGATACAGCTTAAAATCTCTGAACAAGATAATAAGACGAAACAAAAAGATATAGATCGCCTCATGAAACAAAATAAAACTTTAGCAAAAGAGAAAGAAATCGTTATTGAGAAACATGTTATACCTGATGATTATGATGCGACTAAAGAACAAAACGAGCATTTAAAAGGTCAGTACAAATCTTTAAATGATAGCTATGAATCAATTAAGAAACAATACGATGAATTGCTGGACAGTCGTAAAGAAGTTGAAGAGAAGTCTATGAAGTATGACGAGATTACTCAAGCTATCCAGAAAGCTGAAGGTAAGTTAAATGCACAACAGAAAGAGATTGCAGCATATCGCAATTTAATAGACACAACCAAAGAAATGAATAAGTTTTTAGATTCTGCATCGCACTTAATCTATATGGACGATATGGACATTTTAAATCAAGACAAACTAGCGATTGATGAACTAGAGCGACTGTTATCGAGAGTGGATTCATGGGCAATTGATTTACGTAAAAAGCTAAATACTAAAGTCATCATAGAGGGGGAATTTACACATGAATAAAAATGAGATTGTAGGACAAAGTAAGGATCACACTAACGCAATTACTTTGATAAATAGCATTGGACAGATTGGCGAAGCAATACAAGCTATTTCAACTCAGATGACAAATCATGAAAAACGCCTGTCTAAAGTAGAGGACACTATGAGAGTAAACGGTATTCAAGAGATGAAACTTACCAGTGCTGTTAATAAGAGAGTAATTAACTGGCTAGGCGGTAAAGAGTCTAGTGCTTATAACAACCGTAGCATACGAGGAAAAGTATATTCAGCCATTAACAAAGAGATTAAGCGATATTTTGGCATTCCTAGACGTGCGGAGATACCTGCTAAAGATTATAACGAAGCGATGGAGCTTATCGAGAATTGGGAATTAGATAAACAACTAAAAGAAGAAATTTTCATCGAGAACAATCCATTAATAAATATATTCTAGCAAGGGAGTAGAGAAAATGGCAGATATGAATCAACTAACTAGAGCGATTGAATTATGGAGTATCAATCATGAATTGGATAAATCTGAGCCTTCTAAGCAGTTTTTGAAGGTAGTTGAAGAATTAGGTGAAGTGGCATCTGGAATGGCTAGAAATGACTTACCTTTAATTATAGATAGCATTGGAGATGTTTATGTAACCTTAGTAATTTTAGCTCAGCAACATGGACTTAATATACAAGATTGTGTTGATGAAGCTTATACAGAAATTGCAGATCGAGTTGGAGTAAAAAGAAACGGCATTTTTATAAAACAAGATGATTTAAGCAAAGACTAAATGGAGGAATTATAAAATGAAAAAAAGATATATAGCGTTATTAGCAGTAAGTATTTTTGTTTTAGGTGGTGTGTCAGGTTATGCTTCTTCGAATGTGTTTGATAGTTTAAACCAAATTCGCGAGGACTATGATTTTACATTCGCATTTGCTAAACAAGAAAAAGAGCGTGCTGAACAATTACAAGCTCAACTAGATAGTGAGAGTGGAAGTAAAGAGCAATTACAAACTGAAGTAGCTCAATTAAAACAAGATATTGAACAAATTAAGACAGATCACTCTATAGAGCTCACGAATAAGAATAGTGAGATTACAGAAAAACAAAGAGAGATTGAAGCGAAGCAGCAAGAAATTAATGATAAGCAAAATCGCATTAATGAATTGAATAATGAACTAGGTGCAGTTAATGGGCAGTTGAGCCAGATTGAAGCACAAGTTAATGGATTGTTAAATCATACTAATGATAAAGTTTCTGAGCTTACTGGGGATAATTAATATTGGGGTGAACTGTTGAATGGATAACATTTTTAAAGTAATTCAAGGTGTATTGTCGATATCAGTTATTTTATTAGTGGCATTCCTTTTATACATTTATATGGGGAATAACACTCAAGAGGAAGTTTCAGAATTATCAGTGGATCCAATTTTCGGACAAACATTAAGCGGTACTAATCCACAAACTGTACATTGGTATGAAGCTGGAGATGATATTAGACCAAATCTGTACGAAGTAGTCTATTTTCCAGAAGTTGTTACTAATGGAACTCAAGGACACTATGAAGTATATCGCACGCTTGGGAAAGATAGATAACTATGTAAGGGAGTAAACGAATGGATATAAATACAAAAATAAACTTGCAAGACAAAAAATACAGACATACAAGTATGGACTTACTCTACCGACTAGAAATAGGAACACTCACACAACAAGAGTATATAACAGAAATGAAGAAGTTATCATATGAGTACAATAAGGAGTTTGCATTAATTTGTAAATTCAAAAATACTTGGGAGGAAAAGGAATGAAGAATTTAATAATAAGAATAAGACAAGCATTATGCAATCATCACTATGCTATTAATGTTAGATACGATGTGTACACAAATAAATTTCTAATCGTCGAGTTTGTATTAAGTGCGGAAAGGTAAGTTGATTTATGTCTAGAGCAAGTGAACATTTTAATGAGTGGTTAGAAATGATATCGTTGCTTGATATGGAAAATCTTAGTAAGCCAGAACAGGTAAGACTATATGAATTAAAGCTATTTTTTCGTGGTGGTAAAGTCAAGTCAAACGAAAGAAGAAGAATAGCTAAATCCAAGCCACTTGTATTAATAGATCCAAATGGAAAACGAACAATATATGAATCTAGGAAAGAATTAATCCAATTGGCTGGAGTAAATCCAGATGCACTTTATGATGCGCTACTAAGAGGAAATGGCCGATTAACTCCAAAGAAATGGAAAGGCTACACCGTTAAGGAGATGACGTAATATGTCTAAATTATTTAATGTCGTAGTTTTCAGCGAGGGAGAGTATTTTGAATATCCAGTTGAAGCAGATGATGAAGATGAAGCAGCTAAAGAAATTGAATATCGTTTTAAGGGTTCAGATGGAGATTGGTTTGACGTTAAACCAAAAGTAATTAGAGTAACAGAGGTGGAATATGGAGATTGAATACACAACTTTAACAGATTTAGATGCCTGGTTTAGAGAAGAAGTACTTAATGCTATTAATCGCCGTGAAAATTTAGATGTGATTATCGATATAGCGAATAAATACAATGAACATCATGACAACTTACAAGGCGGTGGAAATAATTGAATTCAGTTGATTTAGTCGGACGACTTACAAAAGATATAGATTTAAAATACACGACAAACGGTACTGCCGTTGGAACATTTAATCTTGCTGTTAATAGAGACTATACTTCAAAAAATGGTGAGAGAGAGGCAGATTTTATTAGTTGTGTCATTTGGAGAAAAGCAGCAGAGAATCTAGCGAACTTTACGAAAAAAGGTTCATTATTAGGTGTACAAGGAAGATTACAATCAAGAACATATGACAACAAAGAAGGTCAACGAGTATTTGTAACAGAACTCATTGTCGATAAGTTCCACTTATTAGAGTCAAAGAACAAAATTCAAGGCAATAACCAAAATAATAAATCAAACAGCAATACACAAGGCACTACAAATTATGATGCGAATTCATCTCGACATTATCAACCAAGTAAACCATTTGAAGGTACACCAGTTGATATTGACGACGATGATCTACCATTTTAAGGGAGGGTATTAATATTGCTAGTTGAAGATTATCATTATATAGTCGTTGAAGATTCGAAGTTAGTTCATGGATACTTTAAGACAAAGGGATTAGCTTATCAGTATTTGTTAACTGAATATCCAAATAAACAAAAGAAGAATAAACGCAAGAAGAAGTTTGGATACGGTAATGGGGATGTTATGCCATGTGGATTTTATATTCAAAAAGTTAGAAAATAAGTTGTAGGAGGAATCGTATTGCTACTACCAGAAATAAACGAAAAAATGACACGAAGAAATGTAATGAAATTATTAGGGCAGTATCATAGTTTACGAAGATTGGCTGGTAGACAATACGAGCAAAAGCTTACAGCAAGCTATACATTGGAGCCTAAGGGCGATGGAGGCACAAGCAAGCCAGTAGAAGATATGGTTACTAGAAAGGTATCAGCAATTGAAATTATCACTCATATACACGATGCATTGAATAAATTGAATGGCCAGCAACGTAAGCTACTATGGGAGCACTACACAATCAGTGCACCATCAGAATATGAGATAGTAACAAAGTTCAACATCAGTGTTGCGACTTATTATAGAAAGCTGGAGAAAGCACAGCTTGCTTTTGCGGAAGTCTATCACTTAGGTGAATTGATAGTTGAGATGTAATTAATTGCAACTTAACTTAAATGAGAATGAATTGAGAAAATATTGAGAGAAAGTTGAGAATAATTTGAGAGCTGTAGGTGGTAGAATGATATTGTGGATAAGTGAAGATATCCGCCTGACATTAAAAGCATCCTATTTCCACCTCGCAAACCGGGGTGGTTTTTGATATAGTTGTATCAAAAAGGAATGTATAAAGATGGATAGTTTGTTAGTTTTATTTGGTGATATATTAAGAATAGTGGCGACAGTCATTATTACTGTGCTAGTCATGTACATTAAGGTAATACCAGAGCTCCATAAAAATTTAATCCTTCAAAGCAAAGAACATGATAACAATAGAAATTTACAGCAAGAAGCATACTATAGACAATTAAGCGGAGAAAAAATAGAGAAACTATTTGAAAAATGGACAAACTTTTTAGTGGATTTAAGGACTATAGAAAATATGGATGAGGATACAATGTATTCTATTACTAGTGATGTTTTTATGTACGGTTCTGATGAAACAATTAATTCATTTGCAAAATATATGAAAAGTACGCACAGATCAGAGTCTATCTAGAACGAGTTAGGTGAAGACTTCTCAGCGTTTCAAATTTATATTTTTTCTTTAATCTTATCTCAATTAAAGTATGACTTTACGGGGTTTAAAGTAAATCCATTGACTTTTATAAAAGCAAAAATAAATGATTATGATGATTTTTTTGATGATGATACGGTTGAAAGAATTACAAAATATACTGAAAAATTATAGGTGATAAAAATGGACAGAACTACAGTTAACCTTATTATTATCGCTGTAGTTGGATGCCTAGTTGTCTTCAATCTATGGCGATATATCAAAAATAAATACAAATGAGACCTCTTTTGAGGTCTTTTTTTATACAAACAAATATGGAGGGGATTACATGAACAAACCAGTTGATTTAAATTTTGAGCCTGGTGAAGTTGTAACAATAGTATTTATAGACAAGATGGAACTAATGGCACGCATCATAAAAACTCAACCACCTGATCAGATTGTTGTTGACTTACTTCATGACGGATTAGACGAAGAGTATACAATACATACTAATGAAATATATAGAATAGAACCTATCAGTGATAAGGATGACGAGAAATGAAAGTAGTTAATCCATTCTATAAGTCTAAGAAGTGGAAGAGAAAGCGTGAGTTAATTCTAAAGCGAGATAGTTATTTGTGTCAACTATCCAAACGGTTTGGTAAATCAACTGCAGCAAATACAGTTCATCATATCTATCCACTTGAATTGTATCCTGAACTTGCACTAGTCAATTGGAATCTCACAAGCGTGAATGAAAGCGAACATAATAAAATTCATGACAGAAATTCCAATGAAATTATTGGTGAAGGTATAGCATTGCAGAACAAATTTAAAAATGAATTTAAAAAATTCTATGGTACCCCCCCACCCCATAATTAATTTTTTGAATCGGAGGGTACCGAGGGGGGAGGGCCTTTTCCCTCTCCATAAGTATTTCACATAAAAAGAGCGACAAAAAGAAAGGCGGTGATGATTTGTGGGCGAATTAATTAAAAAATTGAGGAAAGAAAAAGGTATGACTCAAGCTGAGTTCGCTAAAGCGATTGGTATATCTAGAAACTATTTATCCGAAATTGAAAATAACAAGAAAAGTGCATCGGAACACATTTTACAAAAGGTTATTGAAGTGTTTGGACTAGCAACTAATTACTTTAAACGTTCGGGTAAAACAGAAAGTATGACGTTTGAAATTAAGATTAAAGAAGTTAATAGAATTAAGTCCAGAGTGACGAACGACATGAAGTCGCTAGATGTTTACAAGAAGGAATTCGACATGCTGATTGAAGTTTATGCTGATCTGATTTATCACTATCAAAGGATGATGGAACTCTATGAAGAGTTAGGGTATCCAATTGAAGATGATTTTGGCAAAAAACCTGTTTTGGTTACTCAATTAGAGGCGCTGAGAAAAGATATCATTACATACTCCGATAGACTCATGGTTAATCCTAGGTCATATCAATCTCTAACAGACATCAAAGAACCGCCAAAATCAAAATTAGCTGAAGCGCTGAAAATGATTGGATAAAATAAATAAAAATAAAATGATTGTGATGGAGTATGCACAATCGGTTGTAGCTAGAAAAAAGTTAGCTAATAAAGAAACCATCCAATCGTGTCAACGGTTTTTGGATGATTTAGATAATTCGGAATATGATTTCAGAACTAAAGATGCTGAGTTTGTTATACAGATAATTGAAACTACTTTTGTTCATAATCAAGGTGAACGGCTAGATGGTTCTCCATTACGTGGGGAGCCTTTTATATTGGAGCCATGGCAGAAGTTTATTATTTATAACATCCTAGGTTTTTTTCAAAAGGGAACAGAGATAAGACGCTATAAAGAAGTCTTTATCTTTTTACCACGTAAGAATGGTAAAACAAGATTTGTTAGTGCTTTATCATGGGGATTAGCATTATTAGAGCGTAGATCCGGTTCAACGGTTTATATTGTTGGTGCTGCTTTAAAACAAGCTATGCAGTCATTTGAGTTTATTAAATATAATCTTGCAGAGATGGGCGAACTAGAAAACTTCAGAGTTTTAGATAACAATATGGAGCATTCAATCAGTGGCTCGTTGGGCGATGGTTCGTTATTCATTCAAGCCTTGGCTGCTAATCCTGATGCACAAGATTCGCTTAACTGTAATATCGGTATCGCCGATGAGTTACATGCGTATAAGAATCCGAAGCAGTACAACATCATCAAAGAAGCAATGAAAGCTTATACGAATAAGCTGATGATTGGTATTACTACGGCTGGTGATGACATGAATACGTTCTGTTACAACCGACTTAAGTATTGTCAGAAGATACTTGATAAAACAGTGACGGATGAACAGTATTTTGTATTTATTGCTAAGGCGGATGAGGACGAAAATGGTGATGTTGATTACACTAATCCAATCGAGCACGAAAAAGCTAATCCGAATTATGGTGTAACGATACGTCCTGAAGATATGCAGAATGATGCGTATCAAGCACAGAATGACCCTCAACAACGAAAAGATTTTTTAGCAAAGTCATTAAACATCTATACAAGTGCAATGCGTGCTTACTTTAATATTGATGAATTTAGAAGCAGTGATACGCAATTTGATTGGACCATTGAAGAATTAGCTAAGATGAAGATTGATTGGTACGGCGGTGCCGACTTATCTAAGTTGCATGACTTAACTGCAGCTGCGTTATACGGTCAGTATAATCACGAAGGAAAATCAATAGATATTGTCATCACGCATGCTTTCTTCCCGGTCGTTATGGCGCACGCAAAAGCCGAAGAAGATAACATACCGCTGTTTGGGTGGCAGGATGATGGTGTTCTAACAATGAGTAACACTCCAACGGTTCATTATACCGATATTATTAATTGGTTTATTATGATGCGTAAGATAGGCTTCAAAATAAAAGAAGTAGGGTTTGATAGAAAGTTTGGTCGTGAGTTCTTTAACGGAATGAAGAAAGCGAGATTTAGAATCGTGGATCAACCTCAGTATTTCTATAAAAAGTCTGAAGGATTTAGAAGAATTGAGAATAAAGCTAAGAACGGTGAATTATACTACCTACATAATCAAGCATTTGAATATAGTGTGCAGAATGTACATGCAATCGAAAAAACCGACGATATGATTCAATATGAAAAAGTTGAAGATAAGTCACGTATCGATTTATTTGATGCGGGGGTATTTGCTTCAGTAAGAATGCTTGAAGCTTTAACGAGCCAAGAAAGTGTATCAAGTTGGCTCAATAGAGATTAAAAGAAGGGCGGTGAATAAATGAGTTTTATGAAGAGAATAAGTAATATGTTCAGAAGAAGTATTAATAATGATTCCTCAAATGCTAGTCGCTTTTGGGCTTTGAATAAAGCGGGCTATTTTGACGATTATCCAGGGTTTGTAAAGTTATCAGACAATCCGGACGTAAAGATGGCTGCGTATAAATTAGCGGACCTTGTAAGTAATATGACGATTCATCTGATGGAGAATACAGATGGTGGAGATAGACGCATTCACAATGGATTATCAAGAAAGATTGATATCAATCCATGTAAAGGTATGACGAGAAAAACATGGATTTACAATATTGTTACGAATTTACTTTTGAATGGTGATGGTAATTCAATCGTCCATATTAGTATCGATCCTGAAACGTTATTGATTAAAGATTTAACTCCCTTTGATATGGATTATGTCGAGTATAAACACAAAAAAGGTGAGATGTATATAAAGTATAAAGATGACGATTATCATATGGATGAACTGATTCATTTTGTAACTAATCCAGATCCATCACAACCATGGAAGGGGCGAGGATTTAGAATTGAGTTAGGTGATATAGTTAAAAACTTAAACCAAGCAAACAAAACAAAGAATGAGTTTATGCGGAGTAATTACTTACCAAACCTTATTGTTAAAGTAGATGCATTAAACGAAGAATTAGCCTCTAAGGAAGGGCGAGACCGTGTTAAAGATAAATACTTGGATAGTGATAAAGCGGGTGAGCCATGGGTTATTCCGGCTGATTTACTAGAAGTAGAACAGATTAAGCCATTATCCTTAAAGGATATCGCAATTAATGAATCAGTAGAACTAGATAAGAAAACAATCGCTGGGCTTTTACAAGTTCCGGCTTTTTTTCTTGGAGTTGGTAATTTTAACAAAGATGAATATAACAACTTCATTAATACAAGAGTCATGAGTATTGCTCAAACAATCGCTCAAACACTCACGAGAGATTTGGTATTAAGTCAAGATTGGTACTTCAGATTGAATCCGCGAAGTCTATATGCATACAACATCACTGACCTAGTTAGTGCAGGTGGTGCAATGGTTCAAATGAATGCTATGAGACGTAATGAATTAAGGGATTGGGTTGGATTGGATCCAGATGAAGAGATGGAAGAGTTAATTGTCCTTGAAAACTATATTCCAGTAGAACAGTTAGGTGATCAAGAAAAATTGAAAGGGGGTGAGTAAAAAAGTGGAAGAGAAACGAACTAGCTTTTTAAAGGTTGAAATAAGAGCCAAAGAAGAAGAATCTCAGAAGTATTTAGATGCATACTTTATTAAATATAACGAGGAAACAGAATTGTGGCCAGGATTCTTTGAGGAAGTCGCTCCGGAAGCAGTTGTAAACAGTTTAAGAAATAATGATATCGTTTGTCTATTTAACCATATTGATGGTGTTGTCTTAGGAAGGACTAGCAATAATACCCTTGAGTTGAATTCGGATAGTACTGGATTGTTCGGGACAGTTGAAATTAATGAGAACGATGCAGAAGCAATAAATATTTACTCACGCGTAAAGCGTGGTGATATTACGGCGTGTAGTTTTGGTTTTCAACCGATTGAGGAAGAATTCGAAGATAGAGGTGATGGAACTTTTAAAACTACGATTAAAGATATGAATCTGATTGAAGTATCTATTGTGACGTTCCCAGCTTATCCCTCAACAGAAGCATCTGCTCGAAAAAAAGATATTAATAGATTCAAAAAAGAAGTACTGAATAAAAGAAAAAACACATTAAAGGAGAAGTTAAAATTATGGCAAATCCAGTAATTATTGCAGCACGATTAGGAAAGAAACGTAGTTCAATGGAAAAATTAACGGAGGAATTAAATCTATTAGTTGCTCGACGTGATGAATTCTTAGGAGCTATTGATGATGCAGAAACCGAAGAAGATATTAATACGATTGAAGAAGAAGTTGATAGCGTTCAATTGGATATTGATGATAAAGAAAGCCAAAAAACAAATCTTCAGAAAGAATTAGATGAGCTTGAATCCGAACTTGAGGAAGCTAATAACAAAAAACCAAGTCCTGAAGATGATAAAAAAGAAAATGACAAAGGGGAACGTAGCATGAACAAAAAAGACTTAGTAGAGGTACGTAATGGCTTAGATGCCTACATCCGTAGTAAAGGACAAACACGTGATAAATTTACAACTGTTGAAGGTGGTGCTTTAGTACCGGATGAGTTGATGAAACCACAGTTAGAAGAACCATATGAGGAATTAAATTTAGTACCATTCGTCAATGTAGTAAAAGTGAATAGTGGTGCTGGATCTATGCCAGTAATTAAACGCGCAACTGGAAAGATGACTAGCGTTGAAGAGTTGGCGGAAAACCCTGAATTAAACGTTCCATCATTCAATGATGTTGATTATAAGATTGTGACTTACCGTGGCGAAATTCCAATTTCTCAAGAAATGATTGATGATGCGGATTACGATGTAGTAGGTTTAATCGCAGATAGTATTGAATTACAAGAATTGAATACTAAGAACGATCAAATTTCTGCAGCATTAAAAACACTACCAGCTTCTTCGGTTGTGGGGTCTGATGGACTTAAGAAAATGAAAAACGTTGATATGAAACAAGTGTACAACAAAAATGCACGCTGGATTGTTTCTGCATCAATGTTTAATGAGTTAGATACATTAAAAGATAACGAAGGATGCTACTTGTTACAGCCAGATATTAAAGCTGAATCTGGTAAATCCTTATTTGGTAAACCAGTTGAGATTCTAGATGATGATGTCATCGGTTCAAATGATGGGGATCTAGTAGGTTTCTATGGAAACTCAAAAGCAGCAGTAACATTATTTGACCGTAAGAAAGCATCTGTACGTTGGGTTGACCACCATATTTATGGACAAATTTTAGCAATGTTCTCTCGCTTCCAAGTTAAAACAACTGATACATCAGCAGGATTCTACTTCACTTACACACGCGCTGTTGAGGGGGCTTAATATATGGCTCATAAAGTAATTTACCCCTTCAAAGACTTACAGGATGTTACTAAAGCACATCCTGGAGGTCGTATTTATCAAATTGATGATACGTTTCCAGCGACCAAAAGGAAAGTTTCTGAAGCGCGTATTGCTGAGTTAGAAGGAGATAACAACAAGTTAGGAAGATCTTTGATTGTTCCACTTGAAGAACAAGGTGATGAATAATGATTCAACGAGCTTTAACTTTACTGAAGACAAAGATTGGGATTACGAGTGACAAGCGTGATCCCTATCTTATTGCATTGATTAAAGGTGTGGAGCAAGAAGTTAAACGAACATATGGAATATCATTAGATGAACTAGATCCAGAGCATATATTTTTCATTGTTGATTTTGCTGAATATCGCTATAGAAATGTGGAAAATAAATCAATGCCAAGAGACATTCAGTTCAGATTACATAATTTAATGACTCAAGGTGAAAGAGCGGGTGGATTAGATGAATGATAATTGGGAATATGACATAGAACTTATTGGACAAACCGGATGGAAAAGCGATAAAGATGGTAATCGAGTTCCAAAAGAGTCTAGAACACGGGTCATGGCCAATCGGAAACAAACCCCAAGAAACGAATTCTATGAAGCGCGCCAAAGTGGTATTGAAATAGAAGAGATATTTGAGATTAAGCCCTATGAATACAACAATGAACAGTTTGTATGGTTCGAAGGTCGGAGACTGAATATATATAGTACATATCTTATTGACAGTGAACATCTAGAAATCAAATGTTCTTCTAAAATTGGTGATTTTGATGATTGATATCGCCAGTGAAATCGCGAAGGCTTTACGTGAGTACACGGATGATGTCATCGAAGATATTGACGAAGCAGCTAAAGAGATAGCGAAAGAAGGAGCTAAACGACTTAAACAATCAAGTCCTAAAAAATCTGGTGACTATGCAAAAGGTTGGAGGTCTAAGGCTGTAGGTAAAAAACATATCGTACATAACAAGACAAATTATCAACTGACGCACTTACTAGAAAAAGGCCATGCTACAAGAAATGGCGGGCGTGTTGAAGGTCGGGAGCATATAAGGCCTGTAGAAGAGATCATGATAAAAGATTATATAGAAAAAGCTGAGAAGGCAATAAGGGGGTAGAAATGGAATCATCTGAAATGAAAAATATGTTAGAAACAATAGGGTTACCTGTTGCATACCATTCATTTGGGAAAGGTGAGGAAATTAAACCTCCTTTTATCATTTACTATATTGATGAAGAAAACCCTTTTAATGCTGATGATGAAAGTTATGTTGAACAACAAGATTATATTGTTGAAGTTTATACAGATAAAAAAGATAGTGATTTAGAAAGAAAAGTAAAAGATTTATTCAAAATTAATAAAATACCTTGGACAAAGTCTGAAACATATATTGAATCTCAAAATATGTTTGGAAACTTTTTCTATTTAAGTACACTTTAAAGGAGAGAAAAAAATTATGGCAGAAAAAAATAAAATCCAATATGGTTTATCGAATGTTCGTTACGCTAAAGTAATCAATGAAACAGATGGTGCTATTGAATACGATACACCGAAAAGAATTCCGGGTGCAGTGACATTTACGATGGATCCGCAACAAGAAAACATGCGTTTTGATGCAGATAATACAAATTACTTTAGTACTTTTGTTAATAATGGGTATTCGGGAACATTGACGATGGCCATTATTACTGATGAGTTCAAAATTGATTGTTTAGGATTTGAAGAAATTGATGGCGTTGTTTTAGAGAAAGGTAATGCTTTATCAACACCATTTGCTTTAATGTGGCAATTTGAAGGTGATAAGCATGGTGTAAGATATGTTTCGTATTACAACACAGCTGGACGACCTACTGTTGCTGGACAAACAAAAGGAAGCACAATCGAACCAGGCACACAAGAGATGCAAATTGAAGCTCAAGCGCGTCCAACTGATGACTGGGTTAAAACAAATACAAATGAAAATACGACACCAGAAGTGTATAATAGCTGGTTTGATAAAGTTCATGAACCAACAGAAGTTGGAGGCGTGTAATATTGGAAAAAATCATTGAGATTGATGATCAGTTAATCATTTTAAAATCCCATGCGGGTGTTCCGATTCGATATAAACAATTCTTTCAAACTGATTTCTTCTCGGATGTTCTAAAGCTTTCAAAGAGTGTAGAGAACATGGGTAGTGAAGATGGTCTGGATGACCTTAGTTACGAGCAAATTGACAATCTAGAGTTAGAAATTGTCTATAGATTAGTTTGGTTATTTGCGAAGATGGCTGATAAATCGATACCGCCACTAGCTGAATGGTTGGAGGGGTTTGACGAGTTCCCGTTAGAGGATATTATTCCTGAAATTACAGATATGTTAACTGGTTTGATGAAAAAAAAACAGAAAACGAAGAAATAGAAACGAACGATGATGATGAAATTATCACTGTCGATTCGTTTCTTTTTATTGCAAAAAAGTTAGGTTTATCTATTGAAGAATTAGATTATTTAACAATCGGTTCTTTAATTGACTTCGCTGGAGAATACATTAAAGCACAAGAAGAAAATAATAATCCGAGTGAGCCAAAGGTAATTCAAGCTAGCCAAGCTCATTTTGATGCATTTTAACGAAGGAGAGGTGAGTAAATGTCATCTAAAATTAAAGGAATCACAATAGAACTTGAAGGTAAATCAACCGGTCTTGACAAAGTATTAAAAGATGTTGAAAAGAGTGCGCGTAATACTAATAAAGAATTGCGTAGTGTGAATAGTTCATTAAAATTCAACCCGGGCAATGCTGAGTTGGTAGCACAACAACAAGAGCTATTAGCGAATCAGATAGATAACACCTCTCAAAAGTTAAAACAGTTGAGAGACGCTCAAGCAGAAGTTGATAGACAATTCCAATCTGGAGATATCAATGCGGAACAATACCGTGCATTTCAACGAGAATTAGTTGAGACAGAAAGTAAATTAAATCACTATCAAACTGCTTTGAAGAATTCCCAACAAGAACAAGAGGACCTTGCGAGAAATACTCAAAGGTTAGAAACTTACTTTGAAGCAACTGGAACATCGGTTGATGATTTCTCAGACGTTATTGGAACGAAACTAACGAATGCAATAAGAGATGGCCGAGCTAATTCTCAGCAATTAGAGACAGCTCTAAATCAAATCGGTCGTACTGCATTAGGTTCGGAAGCTGATATATCAAAGCTTAAAAACGAACTAGATTCAATTGATGATGGCTCATCGATAGAAGATGTAAGAAATGGATTACAAAGGCTAGAAACGTCAGCTAATGAAGCAGGCGATGCTTTAGAGAACATGGGTGACAAGTTAGATGCTGGTAACTTGATGGATGCTGCTGATCAACTAGGCGGTGTTACCGATAAGATTATCGACATCGGAACAGCCGCAATTGAAAGTAGCGGAGAAATCGATAATGCAGTTGTGAAGTATAACGCTGCCTTTGGTCTAGTCGGTGATGAAGCCGAGTCAACTGCTGAAAAAATAAATAATTTATACAAATCAGGCATTGTTGATAGTTATGAAGAAGCCGGAGATATTCTAGTACAAACAGGAACTCAATTAAAAGATCTAGATGATATTGAGTTGCAAAAAGTTTCAAGAAACGTCGCTATCTTCGCTAAGCGTTTTGATGCTGATATACCTGAATCATTGCGTGGTGTAAATGCACTTATGACAACATTCGGAGTATCAGCGGATGAAGCACTGAATGTGATGACTGTAGGAACTCAAAGAGGATTAGATAAGACAGATGAACTAGGGGATAACCTTGCAGAGTACGCGACCCTATTTGAAGAGTCTGGATATAGCGCTGAAGAGATGTTTGCTATCTTAGAAGCCGGTCTTGATGGAGGGGCTTACAATTTAGATAAGGTTAACGACCTCGTAAAAGAGTTTGGAGTAAGACTGAATGATGGTTCGATTGCTACGGCCGTTGAAAATCTAGGTGGTGGGTTTGAAGAAGTTTACCAAGAAATTGAAGATGGTAATTTAACAGCTAAAGAAGCCTTTCAATTATTAGGTGAAGAAATTATGTCACTAGGATCAGAACAAGAAAAGGCTGCAGCAATTTCAGAGATTTTCGGTTCTATGGGTGAAGATGCAGGTACAAAGGTTATTGAAGCAATGATTGGTGCAAGTGGTGCTGTGAATGGTGTTGAGTCTGCTTATCAAAATGCGGACGAAGCTGCTCAAATATTTTCTCAAAGAACTCAACAAGAAAAATTCAGTTCAAACTTAAGGAAATTGGAGGAAGCTTTATTACCTTTAGGTGAAGCTTTACTCGAACTAGCAAACGATATTTTACCTATAGTTATTGGTTTTATCGAAGATTTAATAACTCAATTCAATGAATTAAGCCCAGCAGGAAAAGCTTTTGCTGAGTTTATTCTGTTGCTCTCAGGTATTGGAGCGGTAGTCGCCCCAATTGCTGTAGCAGTTATGGGATTAGTTGGGGCATTTTCGGCATTAAACATAGCAATGCTTCCTTTAACAGCTGCAATTTTGGGTATTTCTGCAGTTATTGCTGGTGTGATTATCGCTATGCAAAACTGGGATGAAATTATGGCTTGGCTAAGCGAGGCGATCTCGACAGCAGTCACTGAGTGGGGGACAATGTTTTCCGATGTAGGAATAGTAATAGCGACCTTTGTTCAAACAGGTATAGCTTGGATTAGTAATTTAGGTATGAGTGTAATTAGTTGGTTTAGTTCTATGTGGGCTACCGTAAGTGAAAGTGCTAGTGGAATGTGGAGTTCAGTCAGTACTGCTTTTTCTAACATTTGGACTTCAGTAACTACTAGTGTATCAGGCGCTTATTCAAGTGTGCAAACTTGGTTCTCTAATATGGTAACGGCAGTATCAGGAAGATTAAATAGTATTTTAGCAAAAGTTAAAGAAATCTGGACGAGTGTAGTTAATGCGATAAGAGATAAAGTATCAAGTGCAAAATCTGCTGCTGATTCTGTAATGTCTGGAGTCTATGACACTATCACAGGGTGGTGGAATAACTTCAAAGATGCAGGGTCTAATATTGTATCGATGATTGCAGATGGTATTAGTGCAGGGGTTGGGAAAGTCAAATCTGCAATTGGTAATGTGACTCAAACCATCCGTAATTATTTGCCTTTCTCGCCAGCTAAAGAAGGAGCATTAAGAGATATTCATAGACTTAATTTCGGAGGAACCATTGCTGATTCCATTGATAGAGATGCAAATAAACCGGTAAGAGCTATTGGTAATTTAACTCAAAGTATGATGAGTGCATTAAAAGATATTCCATCAAATTTTGAATTCGGATTAGGGGCAAACATTTCAAATTTAATGAAATCAATGAATCGGACATCGAAGCAATTTGTTGAGAGTAGCAACTCAGGACAGAGCACCGAAACGGCTTTAAATATTGGAACAATAGACAATAGTCAAATGATTAATTTGCTTGCCGTGATTGCGGAGATGTTAGAAAGTATTCAAAATAAACCATCGGACACTTACTTAGATGGAATGAACTTAACTAAAGGATTACATCCATATCAAAAACAATACGAAACTGTTTTAACGACACGTAAAAACAGAATGAAGGGAGACTACTAATTGTGCGATTAAAAGCTACATACAATGGCTATGAATTAACAAAACATTGCAAGATTTTAAACGTCTACCCGAGCATAATGCCAGAAGTATCCAATACCTTCATGAATCATCCGACAAATGAATTAAGCAAACTTAAAAGTAGCAAACTTAATCCTATTCGTCTGACAATTGAGATTGGTATTGAGGATAATATCAGCCATCATATAGAACAACTTGCGAAGATTCTATATCAAGACGAAGTGAAACCTTTAATCATAAGTGATAAACCAGACCGCTATCTTAATTGTAAATTGGATGGCGGTTCTTTATCGTCTAGTCGATTTCGTTATGGAGTTTTCAAATTAAATTTTGTCAGTGAAGATACTTTTTGGAGAGATGTTAAAGGTTCTGTAAGAAAGTATTTCAACAGTCAAGGTAGAGTGGTCGTTGATAATAAAGGAACTGCACGAACAACGCCTAAGTTTGAAGTGGACTTCAATGATGATTGTGGTTATCTAGCCCTTGTAGCACCAAATGGATACCTAGCAATTGGGAATCCCCAAGAGGTTGATACAGTTATATTACCCCCATCGGAATACGCAATGAATGAGGAGATGACGGATCTAAGAAACTTTAAATATCTGACTAACCCTAGTGGTTATCCTTATATGGGTAATTTCAAAGTAACTAACCGAGCTACAACAAACGAGTGGGGTGCATCAATCAATCCAAACGGAAGAGATACATCAGAAAATTGGCAAGGGTATGCTTATGAACGTATCTTTGATGCAGGAGAGTATGATCAAACTGCGGATGATTTTCTATTAGAAAGTAGAATGGATATTTATGATGCGAATGGAACAAACTCAGGACTTAACTCAATAATATTAGCTGTGTTAACAGAAGACAATCGAATTGTGATGGGTGCTAATATATATGATAATTCTGGGGATAAGAACGATTTAATTGTAAAATTCTTTACTCAAGGTTCACAACCGGGATTTAGTCGAACAATTCATACAGATTCTTTATCTAGATTGAATGGAAGTGTCACCTTAGAGAAAAGAGGTAATTTATTATCCTTTGTTGTGAATCACAATGGATCTCAAGGTAAGGCGCAACCAGCTATCTCAACAAGTGATACCGTATATATCAAAGATAGTGCTCGGTATGGATGGCATCACAATGGAACTAGGTATTCAGTTCAAGGCTTTACACGTGGACGACCAAATACAATTCGCGGAGTACGAACATTTCAAGGTAAGAAACAATTCGAAATCATGTATGGTGGATTTCCGATTTATTGGATGAATGAAGAGGATCTAACAACGAATAGAGTCGTGAGTATCGGAAGCCCACCAAAGTCAATAAGACACTATGCATATAACAGTGCAGCAGGACAAATGAAAGCAAGCAAGGTTTTTGTTGCTTCAGGAGGATGGAAGAACCGTCCGATTTACAGCCATAACATTATTAATAGCATTAAGGTCCAACGTCGTTACTCATCACTGTATAGAGATATAGAAAATATCTTTATGAAAGGTGATAAGTTAGAAATTGACAATGAAACTGGCGAGATACTATTAAATGGCACTGAATTTGCTGGCCTCGTTGATGTCGATAGTAAGTTTTTCAAATTGGATGGTGGTCCAACAGAAGTTGCTCTTGAGACAAGCTCATGGGCTAGTATGCCGTTCGCTAGTATTGAATATGAAAGTAGGTGGTTAAATTGATTCATGTCTATAATAATAAGTATGAACGAATTGGTAGCATTAGTAATGATACCGAGAAAGGAATTATGTACTATGATGATGTTTTAACCACTAGTATTGATTCAGCATTATATACATTCGAATTCAAAATACCAAAAACGAATACAAGAAATAGCATTATTGCAGTAGGTAATTTGATTGAAGAATTTACACCTGAAGGTAAACAAACATTACAGGTTATAACGAGCATAAAAGAGAATACAAACGATAAGACAGTGTTTTGTGAAGATGCTTCAATAAATATGCTGAACGGATATGTAGATGCAATTGAACCTCCAAAAACAAATGAAGCAATTAGTTATTATGTTAACCATATCATTGAAAATACTGGCTGGAACTTAGGACTAGTACAAAGTGAAGAAACATTAAAACTTGAGTTTGGGCAACAACAAAGACGACTTGAAAGGATACTTCAGATAGCTAAAGAATTCGGTGTAGAAGTATCCTTTGAGGTCGATTTTGAGGCAGGTTCACCACCAAGGATGCACATAAACTTTCTAAAAGAGCGTGTAGAGGACTTTAAAGGATTCAGAGTATCAAGCGACGACTTACTTTTAGGTATTGAAAGAAATGTTGACTTATATAACGTCATTACGAAGTTAAAAGTACGTGGAGCTCAACAACAGTCAGTATCAGAAGGAAGTTCAGATAAGCCGAACACTCCAGAACCAGTTAAACCAGAACCTCGACCTGAAGTTAATACTAAGAATAATAAAGCGATTCAATGGGCTCATGAAACAGGTAAACGAAGATTACCTTACACATGGGGAGGGAATGGACCTAATGGTTATGATTGTTCGGGATTCGTTGTTGCTGCATGGAGAGCAGCAGGGGTTAGTATTCCTGGACGTCCTACAACACAAACAATGTGGAATCAACAAGGACCATTCAAACGTATTTCACAAAGTGAATTGGTTCCTGGAGACCTTATCATGTATGACACTGGTTATACTTGGCCAGGCGATGCGAATCACGTAGGTATTTACCTAGGTGATTCTTTGAGTGCGCCTAATTCGGTTATTCATGCAGGTGATCCGGTAGGTATTGTCCAAAGAGCTAATAGTATGTCAATTGTCGGTTATATTCGAGTTATTCAATAAAGGAGGTAAATATGACAACGAGTCAGTATTTAAATAGCATTAAATCAGGTGCAATTGAAGGATGGCGAACGCATCAAGTTTTACCTTCTATAACCGGTGCTCAAGCAGCATTAGAGTCTGGATGGGGAACATCTTCTTTGGCACAATCCCCATACAACAATAACTTTGGAATTAAGGCAAGTGATGATTGGACTGGAAGAATCGTCACAATGCCAACCAAAGAATGGACTAATTCAGGATATATTACAGTTCAGGCAGATTTTAGGGCGTATGACTCAATCGCAGATAGCGTGAGAGATCATGCGGCCTTTTTTACTAATACGCCTTGGAGAGAACAGAATTATAAAGATGTCATTGGTGAACGTGATTATAAAAAGGCTGCATGGGCACTACAAAATGCTCCAGCACCTTATGCAACAGACCCTGGTTATGCTACAAAGCTTATTAACATTATTGAAAATAATAAATTGGATGAATGGGATAAGGAGGCACTAACAGGTCAAACGACCTCGCCTACTACACCCTCATTGAATCAACCAGATATGCAACCAAAACCTAAGAAGACAGGTGCTGAATTAAGCACTGCCGGGCGCTCATTTGTACAAAGTCTTAAAGTTTCAGTCATTGGGGACAGTTTAGGGGTAGGTACTGAACCGTACTTAAAACAACTTATTCCAAATTCAAATTATGATGTTGTGGGGAGTAGGCAAATAACGCATAGCATTGAATCCTTAGATGGAACCAGGGCACTGACAAAAATGAAGAGCAATGGAACATTGCATGATTATGTTGTTGTTATTCTAGGTACTAACCGCGGTGTGACTGAACAAGAAGTGAATAATTTTGCATCAATCGCTGGAAATAGCCGGAAAGTTCTTTTTGTAAATACGGCATCTCAAGTAGGTCATGCAAATGAGGTATCTAGGGTTTATAACAAATTATCAACGTCATTAAGCAATGCTTATTTTGTTGATTGGCAAACATATGCCTTATCTATGCGTGAAGCGTGGTATTACTCAGATGGTTCCAATGGCGAATATATTCATATGAATGCGGAAGGATATCGTCGTCACGCTGAATTTATTGCTCAAGCCATTTATGAATCTGCTACAGCTGATTTTTCAGAAGAGACTGCAGTAGATACGCTTACGGCTTATACAAATATAGCAACAATTGAATTGACGCCTGATGGAATGATAAGTTTTGATGCCTTCGATATGGACGGTAATAAAGTACATTTTGACCGTGATATTGGGGTTAAAGGTCTATCGTCGCCAATGGGTGACTTTCATATTTATAATCATGAAGCGAATGAAAGATGGAATACACAAGATAGCAATGAATTTGGGGCAAATTGGATTGAAGGTTTTTACGAAGATTCAAATCGAAAATTAGATATTATGCTAATTGAAGAAGCAGCAAAATACATGGATCAACACAGAGAGCCTTCAGCACAATATACCGTGAGTTTATTTGAAGTTCCTCAAAATTTATCTATTGGTGATACAGGGATATTTATTGATCATGAATTTACACCGCCGTTATACATACAAGCCAGAGTACTGTCTATTTCAACAAGTAGAACGAATTCAAGTTTGAATAAAGTGACCATTGGGAATGTTGTCGAATTAGAACCCATGGAAAAAGATTCTACTATTGCTTTGCAAGGAGAATTAAGTCGTGTTAGAGATGGGATATATGACCAATGGGTTAAAGGGGAACCACCAAGATTAGAAATCATTGCATTGGATAGTACAACACTAACTGATGAGAATACTGAAGTGCTATTAATTTGTAAAGTATTTCAGGGGAATATTGAGGTTACAGAACAATTTAGTAACTTTAGATGGTCTAGAGTGTCAGAAGATACTGTAAGTGATTCATACTTTAATGATGTCATTTATGATGCGGAAACATCAAGTGTTATTAATGTTAAAGCACGGGATTTAGAAGGAATAGCAAGTACTTTCTTATGTCGGGTATATGATGATGCGAATAGATTAATTGGAACTATAAGCACAACAGTTTCGAAAACAGTAAGAGGTAAGTCTGCTTATGAATTAGCTATTGAAAGTGGGTTTGAAGGTACCGAAGAAGAATGGCTTGAATCACTAAAGGGTGAAACAAGCGTAGGTCAACCTGGACCTCCAGGAGAAAACAACTTCATTCACACTGCATGGGCAGATGACGATAAAGGAACTGGTTTTACAACAGCTCATGAAGAAGGGAAAACTTGGCTTGGTACAACAGTTACAGAATCAAGAGCGGACCCAGAAGATTGGCGCGCTTATGATTGGCAGAAAGTTCAAGGGCCAAAAGGTAATGAAGGAGAAAAAGGGGAAGACGGAGAAAGTGCAAGCGGTATTAATCTTCTTCTTAATGGTGATAACAGCTTTAGTACAACGTCGTATCAAGTGGCGCAATACACTACAACCGAAGATATTAAAGCAGGAGAAGAATACACGTTTACTTTAAGAGGAACTAAGAAATCAACTCAAAACTTTGGACTATGGCAAAACGGCGGTTCGAACGGACTTGGAAGCTTAACATCACTTGGTGACAATCTATATCAACTAACCTTTACTGCTGTCGCTCCGACTGCTGATTACCGTAGGATATTCCGTATTTATCAACCAGATAGCTCAACCGCAGGGCAAGCGACCATTGAATGGGCGACTTTAGTCAAAGGTGCAGTCGGTTTGGAGAAATTTATTAAGTCGCCCGAACAATTACAAGGTGAAATTGACAACAAAGCATCAAACAGTGCCTTAACTGGTGTTTCTAATGAAGTGGGAGCATTGTCTAAATCTCAAAGACAAATGCAAGAGAACATGGAGGCATATTTAAAACAGCAAGAAGAATACAACCAATGGCTCCAAGATGTCGAAGGCGACGCTAAGAAAGCTAACGACCTTGCAGAAAAGGTTGATAGTGCACAAGTCGATATTCAGACCGAGCTTAATGACCAAGCCCAGAAATGGGTGACTCAAGAAGGGTATATTCAGTTTGATGGTGAGACGAACACTATTAGCATAGCAAGTGAAAGTAAAAACACGCAAATGATAATAGATGATGAAGCACTAGGATTCTATTCAGGTGGAACACGAGTAGCGGCTATCACCAATCAATATTTACAAATCGACAGAGGTATCTTTACGAAAAGCGCACAGATGGGGAATCATAAATTTGAACCATTAGCTTCTAATCCAGACCACTTCATATTATCTTACGTTAAAGGGGGGTAACTAATAATGGCGGAATGGAAAGCGAATTATGACAAAATATCTTTTGTGGTAACGGCTACTGAATTAAGCACTAATATTGAAAACAACACGTCAGAAATTCAAATTGTTGCTGAATTTAAAGCTGACAGAGGAACCGCTGGTTATAACGGTTATCCGCAAACAGTAACGATAAAAGTCGGAAATACGACGGTCGCCGATTTATCTGGCATAACTTATAGCTTGAGTAATGGTGGAATACGATCTTTAGGGACGTGGACAACTACCATCAATCGCGATACATACGAAAGCACTGTTCCGATTGTTGCAGAAGCGAGTGATGTAGGCTATTTAGGAGAAAGCGATGGAGTTACCGCTACCATAAACAAATCACTATCATTATCTGAAATCGCAAGAGAATCTATTCCGTCATTGCATACAACTTCAATTACATTTGGTAATGATGTTCGCATATATACCAATCGACAAAACACAAGCTACACACATACAATGGTGTATAGAATTGGAACAAAAGAAGGACTGGTAGCCAATAACGTTGGAAGTTACCATGATTGGACACCACCGAACAGCTTGGCAGAAACCTTTCCAGATTCATTAAGTGGCACAGTGGATATTGAAGTCACAACATTTAATGGTAGTAATGAACTTGGAACAAACACAGTTCGGTTGACATTGTCTATCGATACAAATTCAACGGCATTTAAACCGCATGTTAATCCGCCGACGCTAGAAGAAAGAAATTCTTTGATTTCTTCCAATATTGGTGATGTTTGGGTACAAGGACAATCAAGAGTTAATATTATCGGTGGTTCATTAGGTAGATATGGGGCCAAGATAGTTTCAGGAGCAATCATCATGAACCCCGGACCGAATCAACAACGCGCGTCCGCCGATTTAAACACCGAATTTGAAACACTTAGTCAAATTATGCGTTTTACTACTGCTGGGACATTCAATATTGCCTTAGAAGTAGTTGATAGTCGTGGATTACGAACAACATCAGATCCAAAAACGATTGAAGTCGTAGCGTACAACGCACCTATACTAAGCGATGTTACAGCGCACCGAGACCCTGATTCACCGACAGATATTGTTATCGGTGCAAAGGGTGTTGGTAGTCATTTAGGTAACGAAAACACGCTGACGCTAAGCGCCCACATAAGACCGGCAACGGACACAGTTTGGGACGATACACATCAGGTAGTAAGCAACACCAGCACTAATGGTTCGGTTAGCATATCAAATCAATCATTTAGTGGTTACAGCGAAGCTTTGAGTTATGAAATTAAAATTGAATTGAAAGATAAATTGACTTCGTCGCAAGTTTCAATAGTGACCATCGGAACAACAAGCGTTCTATTGGACGCTTACAAAGACGTCGGAATGGCTATTGGTAAGCTTTACGAACCTGAATATGCAAGCAGTTTGCAAGTCGGGGAAAAAGGTTTAAGGTCATCTGGACCAATTCGAGTTGGTGACGAGAGCGTGATGTACGTTCAAGAAAACGGCATATATAATGGTGCGGATTTAAATAATTTCACAGAATCAGGGATATATACCATAAATAATAATTCGCAAGGTACGATAGTAAATGCTCCATCTAGCTTCCAAAAGAATAATATTGCGCTATACGTCATTAAGGTGTCAAACACTGTAACAATCCAGTGGTTTATGTATGCAAGTGCTGCCACCGAAGATTTTCCAAATCATATGCCAATATCATATCGCCATAAGTATGCGAATTTCTGGTTACCTTGGAAAACACTTTAATAAAGGAGATGATATAAAGTGAGGAAAAATAAAACTTTTGAAGTAAATATCTTAAGTGAACAAAGCTCCTATGTGCAAACGGAAAACGCTTCTTTTTATACGAGTGATACAGAAGCTTTTCTTAATTTTAAGCCTTATGATGTTGATTTCAATTTCACGACTGCAACGATCGCACTGCTAAACCGTGATGATAACAGTTTAGTAAGCGTTGATGTAACTGCTGTTGAAGGTGTTGCAGAATTCGAAATGACACCAGAAGTTATTGCACATTTTGGAAACTGGGTTGCACAAGTAGTTTTTAAAAATGATAACGAATCGTATACAAGTGGGCTTATTAGTTTTGATGTCAATCGCCATTTAATGGACGAGCGTCCACCAAGATTAGAAGATGTCGAAAGCGTGTCGGTATTAATTTCAGAAGCCAATGCAATCATTAGCGAATTAGAAAAAGCAATGAGTAATATGGACTTTCAGAAGTATGATAATCACATTAATGACAGTGCAGTCCATGTTACGCAAGCGAACAAAAACACTTGGAACAACAAGCAAAATGCTTTGACAGCAAAAGAAAAAGAAGATTTCAAACGGTATACGATCGTTGACGACAACGGAACAGATAAAACTATTTCGTTTGCGGTAGTCAACGGTCAACCAGTTTTAAGAACGGAGGAATAAAATGGCAACTAATTTAAATTTACCAAATGCGGAAAACCAAGAAAGAATTGCTAAAGCGCTGGAAGAATTAGCAGGGAAAACATTTGTTACGGACAGTTCTGGTTCACCTGGTGCTACAGGAATTCAAAAAGGCGATAAAAAAGCAGGGCTATACAGCTTTGTGCTACCGCAAGAATTCGGTTTAATCGAAGGTAACCCAGAAGGGCAACGAGAAATGACCGCTTCAAATCTAGCGCTTGCGTGTGGTTTGGCTGCAGGAACCCCAATTAATGAAAATACGACTTGGGCGAAGTTTAGTTCAATGGGAGAAGTAATTTTCGTCCCTGTTAAACCGCTACGGAGTTCGGTCAGTTACATAGATATTTATGAAGCTGGACTTGTTTACGGTGATGGAACAAATGGGCGCGTGGTGCCGACCTTATCAAGTGGAGCATCGGCCGTTACGACCAAACAAGAAACGATTGTAACAATTGGAGGTCACCGTTATAGCGTGCGTTTAATGCGTGGTGCCGGTTCTGACCCACTGGATAGTTATAACGACGCTGACCGTGGTATGCCTGGTGAATTGAGCGAATGGAACAACTTGATTCTTCCGCTTCACGAGAAAGCGCGTTTACAAGATTGGGCTTACCCAGCGCACGCAGGGACAACAGAAGATTGGGGCATTGGCTTAAGTGACGAAGATTTAGTCACACATAGTTCGGCAGGCCAAGGCTCTTATGCATGGTGTATTGAGCAATCAGACGTTACTCCTACGGCGCGCGTCATTCGTGGCTACAACGGCGATTCTTACGGGAATCACAATAACGCTTGGTATGCGAATTCGAATTACGCTTGGCGCCCCGCTTTGGTTCTGCTCTCTTAGGCCGTAGCGAAGGCGAAGGCAGGAGTTGAAAAATGGAGCATAAAAATTCACAAGGTTTACTGGTTTCTAGGAAATCAGAAGCATTATTAAACAAGGTCTATCCAGTATTGAAAAACTTTCCGAAATCGGAGAAGTTTTCATTGTGCGCCGAAATTAAACAAAACTTTTATGATTTGATTAAGTTTATTGAAATGGCGAATTCAGTTAAATCAAAACGAAAAGTTTACGCACAAGAAGCAGACGGCCATTTGCAGACGGTAAAGATTTTGATGAGATTATCCAAAAACAGAAAATATATAAGTAAAGGGTTTTACGAAACCGTAAGTGAGGACTTGACCGAGGTAAACAAAATGTTATCTGGTTTCATTCGTTCCGCTTAAATACATGAGGACAAGACTGTAACGGCGCGCGTCATTCGTGGCAACAACGGCGCTTCTTACGGGAATCACAATAACGCTTGGAATGCGAATTCGAATTACGCTTGGCGCCCCGCTTCGCAAGACGAAGTAGATTATCACGGTCAAGGCTTTGATAACACGATTGCAGAACTTGCAAAGGAGTTTTGTTCTCTCGTCCATGACGTAAAAATATGAACAGGTAATCGTCCGACTACTGAAAGGAGCGCACTTTTGCCAAATTTATTTAATGAAATATTCAGTATGGAAAATCTAAAAGCAGCATATCAAAAATCATTGAAAGGAGGCGGTAAATACAAGAATGAATCATTGAGATTCCAACGCAATGAAGCTGTTAATTTAAAAGCTTTAAGGGAATCAATCCATAATAAAACTTATCGTTTCGGTGGATATAAAGAGTTCACGGTTTACGAACCTAAAGAACGCGTCATTAATGCGCCTTACTACAAAGACAAAATTATCCAACTGGCTTTGATCGAGAGGTTGAATCCGATATTTGAAAAGTCGTTCATCAAAGAAAGTTATGCTTGTATGGTCGATAAAGGAACCCACGCAGCTGTTAATCAAGTTCAGAATAACCTACGTGGTGCGTATCGAAATTATGGTTCGGACGCCTATATACTTAAAGGCGACGTCAGTAAGTTCTTTTATTCGATTGACAGAGAAATTCTCAAAAAGATATATCGGAAAAAGATTAAAGATGAAAATGTTTTGTGGGTAATGGACTTAATTGTTGATAGCGGTGATTTAATCAGTGAAAAAGGGTTGCCGTTAGGTAATTCATTGTCGCAGTTATGTGCCAATATATATTTAAATGAATTCGACCAGTATGCCAAAAGGTGTTTGCAGTATAAATATTACGTTCGGTATGCTGACGACGTAGTTGTGATATTACCAAAAAAAGGAACGGCTAAAAGGGCTAAAACGGAGTTTGAAAACTTTTTGATCAACCACTTAAACCTAAAGCCAAACCCTAAGAAAACGCAAATATTTCCAATCAAACAAGGCGTAAACGCATATGGATACAAAATATATAAAACTCACAGGTTGTTGCGCAACGAAAGCAAAAAGAAAATAAAGCGTAAGATAAAAGCAATGCCGTGGCTAATTGGACAAGGAAGAATGTCAATTAACAAAGCCAATGAAATGTTAGGCAGTTGGCAAGGCCATGCGGAACACGCAAGTTCAAGGAACTTCATGCAAGGGATTGCAAATAAACGGCCTTTTATATCGATTGAAAACGGAGTATTAAAGATAAACGAGGAGGAGTTAAATTGTTATATAGAGAAAATAGTGAATACAGACTGATGTCGGTGCTTGCAACATATACGCATAACGACGTTGAAAAAGAGCAATACATTGAAAATGAACAGCGATTAAAACCCTACGAAGAAATGGGACATATCACTAATCTATCTTTTCAAGACGTAGAACATGAACCCGACATACTGGCGCGATTGGAAGAGGTGAAAAACTATCCAGAATCAGAGTGGGAAACGGTGAGCGAGTACGTCTTAAATAACAAAGTGTTGCCAGGAACAGCGCTAGAAATGAAGAAGAAGCAAGAACAAACTGAAGCGCTAATACAAACAACCGCAGTGGCACTAACTGAATTCATTTTTGCAAACGCAGGTGAATAAGCATGCTAATACTAAAAACTTTAATCAAATATTTATTCAATCGAAAGGAGGTGGACAGCGTGATGATCAATTTATTCGTAATGCAAGTTAATCTTGGGTGGTTAAAAGTGGAAGATATTCCAGAACCATACCACACAAAAGTAGTTGAATTATTAGAAGTATCAAACATGGGACTAGAGTAGCTTAACGGCTGCTCTTTTCTTTTTTAGAAAGGGGTCGAAGTCATATGGAAGTAGGTGCTAAATTTGAAAAGCATAATTTTGCTTTGGAATAAACTCAAACAAAACAAATCGATTAAAGTCATGAGCGATAATAAAATCATTACAATAATCAACGCTATCACCGTCCTATACGGGTTAAATATGGCGATTGGAAATCACTGCATTCGCATATTGGAGCCTCCGTTACGGTACGTTTTAATTGCTTGTTTGTTGGTGTCTCCCTTACTGGCGCAGTTATCACTAGCGACATTCAAAAGGCGATATCTAGGCTGGCTATTGGTTCTAATTGCCATGTCATGGGCTTTTGTCGCGTGGTTCTATTTCGTCCATCCTGTAAAAAACGGTGGTTGGGGGCTGGCGTTAGGCTATACGCTACTGACCTTTGTTCAATTGTACAGGGGGGACTACCGAGATGAAAATGAACATTGAAACAATCATTAGCTTTGTCGTGGCAGTGCTTGGTGCTGGTGGCGTTGGTGCGCTTCTAAAAAACCACGGGGATAATCGAGCCAATAAACGTGATGATGATCGGGATGATTTTATTGTTATTAAAGCGTCATTGTACGAAGAAATACAGAGACAAAAAGACCAGATAAATAGTATCGAGAAAAAATATAACATCATCTTAGAAAATTACCAAACAGCGCTAAAAGACAAGCACCAAACTGAAATAGAGCTAGCAAAAGAGAAGCAAATCAACAAGGAATATGCTACACGAATTGAAAATCTTGAAAAAGAAGTAGCGAAGTTGAAAGGGGAAATAACCTAATGGACGAATTACTTGAAAATACAATCATAATCGCAACAATCTTTATCCCGTGGATACAAGCCGTTGTAAACATGATTAAGCCATTTGTATCAGATACCCGCCTTTACGCACCTATAAGCGTACTGGTGGGTATTATTATGTTGTTATTAATTGGTGTCGGTTTTGGTCAATCACTATCGGAGTATTTACTAGCTGGATTTGTAGCTGGATTAAGTGCAAGCGGGCTATATGACATCACAAAAATAGGGAGCGATAAATTTGGAACTAAATTATAACGGGGTTACGTTACCGAGTGATATGATTGGTTACCTTGTAAAGGTAGCCAAAAGCCTAAATGTACCACCGAGCTATCTAATTACTAAGCTACATTTTGAAGGCATTTGGGGGAAATCGGAAGTCGCAAGAGAAAATAATAACTGGTCGGGAATGACGTGGACAGGCGACCCTAACCGACCTAGTGGTATCGTTGTTTCAAAAGGTAGCGCACGCCCTAAAAATGAAGGTGGGCACTACATGCGCTATAAGTCCGTTGATGAGTTTTTGACTGATTGGACTTATTTAATTCGTCGCGGCGGTATTTACAAAGTAGCGGACAGCGCAACCTTTGACGAAGCTGTAAAAGGTATGTTTAAAGTTGGTGGTGCAAAGTATGATTATGCTGCAAGTGGTTTTGACCACTATTCAAAAGGGATGAAAGCAAGGAGACAAGCAATTAACCGTGCGAATAATGGCGCACTAGACAAATTAGACAACGCAAAAGGGTTAATTAAAGGAGTGAGTAAAACAGTGACAGTAACAGCAAAGCAGGTTCTGGATGTTGCTAGGGGTTTAATTGGTGCAACCAAGTACGGTGCAACACATAAGAAGTTGATTAATGATTATAACAAAGTAACACCTAGACCAGTAAGTTATGCAGTCAAGTATGATGATGATTGGTGCGATGCTTTTGTCACGGTAGTGGCAGACAGAGCAGGCGCAACAAGTTTAATCGGTCGTGAGTGCGGGGTTGAACGACACAAGTCCATATTCAAACAAAAAAACATTTGGTTAGGATTAGTAAAGCCACAAGCGGGTGACATAGTTATTTGGCGATGGGATGGGAATCGAAACGGGTTTGCGAATCATATCGGCTTTGTGGAATCTGTATCAGGAAACACCATCACAACCATTGAAGGCAATACCTTTAAAGGCGGCGTGTCACAAGTAGGGCGCAACACTTACGCTTGGAACGCTCAAAGCATTCAAGGATATGCACGTCCGAAGTATGGAACGACCAAAGTAACACCTGAAGCGACAGCTAAGAACGAGAATAAAGTATCAAAACACTTCGTTGTGACCATTGATAATTTACGAGCTTTCCAAGAACCAACAGCTACATCTAAGTTAGTGGAAAATATCAAGAGAGATTATGTAAAGAATATTGATGTGACGGTGGAAAGTGAAGGTTACCTGTGGGGTGGCTGGATAAGTTCAGCAGATGGTAAACGCAGATATACCACGCTTCAAACATTGGACGGCAAACGCAAGTTCGTAGATTTGAAAGACGGAACAATTTCTCACGGTGGGGAAACTTACACCGAATACCTAGCATTGCAAGAGAAGGTATCAGACGACCAACCTGTTGGTGGCGACACACCGAAAGTCGGTAAGGGTCAAGTTGAAATTGATGGTACAGTGTATGATGTCGAGTTGAAAGAAACTAAATAGATACCTTGTGACTGACACTGATGTCGGTCACAAGGTAATTCGAGGTAGTTTGACATAATTAACTTTTCACTGTATACTAAGTTTACACAATTAATAAGAGGAGCTAGCCAAGCCCTCACCCAGACAACATTATATTAAGAGACCGCCTAGCTCTTGTTCTGCTTGTTGTCTACCGTTCTGCCCCTCTTTTGAGGGGTTTTTTAAATACAAAAAAACGAGGGTTTTCACCCTCGAAAAACACTATAAGGCGCGGTTGTATGCCTAATACATCTTCATCACTCACTACTTTTTGATCAGTGTTTTTATACCAAGTTACACAATGTTACTTATTCATCTTTTCTAAAATGGACAAAGTCACCTCAGCAACCTGCAACACAATTAATAAGATAGCCAGTTTTTCCAGACCCCCCACCTCCTTTTAGCGTCGGATGAAGAGCCTTAATAGAATAATACCACATCCCAAAAAATAATAATATTAGAAAATTTAAACACAAACATTTAACCCCCTATTCCTTAATCGGAGTAGGGGGCTTTTTTATGCAATCATTTATTTACAAGCAGAACATTTGTTCGCATAATTAACCTGAGGTGGTTAAGATGGAAATTGAGATGATGGGTTCAGAGTTTAAAGAGTTTAGTGATATTTTTGATAAGCTTTACACTGGATTAGAACCATTGTATGCCGTTATCGGTAGTATCGAAAGAACGATGGCTAGTAGTGGTTTCAATTATTTTAAGTTGCCAGCTTTCAAATCAACGGATTTCAAAAATCATTATTTTATTTTTACAGTTGAAGATAATCAATATATTTTTTCGAAGTGTATGTAATGTAAAGCAAAAAAGACTGTCTGAAGACAGTCACTATTTTATTATCAATTAACTAAACTAAAACATGTATGATCTTTTGTAAGTTAATTTTCAAAAAGGTAGCACGAAAGGTAGCAGTTAAGTTATGCCCCATTATATTTGCTTATCTATGTACTTACCTTAAATGTTGTTGTTACAAGTATCTTATATTGAGTGATGTTACATTATTTATTTGCGTTAAAGCTATGTGCCTTTTTTTGTGGAGATTTTTAACAGAATAGTGCTCAGAAGGTTGAACGAGATGCTAGATTTTAGTCACATTCAACTAAAACTGGTAAGTCTAATCGATATTTTTTTATACCTGCTTAATCTTAGATACCTTGTATAGGCTGACTTTAACTCTTTAGCCCATTGTATCCCTTTATTACCCATATCTATTTATATACAAAAAAGAGATTTAAGGCATCTCTACCCTAAACCTCTCGATTCGTTACTTTATGTTTATCTACCTTTTAAGATTTGTACTGCAATCAAGTTATTGAATACGGAATCCCCTTGTGCAGGTGTTACTCCTGTACCAATACGTACCGCTGTAGCAAACCCTGTATAACCTGTACCAATCATATTAGCATAGTGTCCGTCTGAAGCTTTCCATTGATTAAAGAATGCCTCCGCTAAAGCTGTCTCTGACAATGTCTCATAGAAGTTTGTATGGTGCGAACGTCCGGCAATGTTTTCACCTGCACCATAGTTACGATCCTCTGGTAATACTGTATGCCATTTTGTTCCATCTGGTCGTGTATGTGGCTGATTCTCAAATCGTAATGAGCCATAATCTGCCATCTCTTGTGCTCGAATATCTGCCGCGCCTTGTAAGTCTACCTCAGCATGTTCTAGTGTATGCTTTCCTACACTTTGACGTAAATCATTCACTAACTTTAACATATGATCGTTAAAGATACTATGATTAAAGATTGTTCCATCGTTAAAGGCATCCACTACTTCCTCTGACATACGGATCCCAATTCTCCAGTTTTGTCCACTTTCATCTTGACCTGATGTCGTATGTAAGTTTCCACCTGTTTGTGCTTGTTTGTGTTTATACGCATCATCCGCGTTAACAATATCACTTACATTAAACGATACCTCTTTTGTTAATGTGTATTCACCAATCTTATCACCTTTTTTGTATTCGATAATTAAATCGTCACTCACTTGGTTCTCTTTAGTCCCTACCTCAACAATACGGTTTACTGGTGCTTTTGTTACAGTATTTGATACCTCTTTACGTGATGTCACTTTATCATTAACATACGTTACCTCATATTTAATCGTACGTGTTCCATCCACACCTGCTTGAACAAGTTTTTCCTCACCTTTAGGTAAGTTAGGATTTGGGCGGTAAACTGTTTCGAATTCTACTAATTCTGTCTTAGTCTCAGTCTTCGTTTCCGTTACTTGTGTTCCTACCTCAACAATACGGTTTACTGGTTGAGTCGTTACTGAACTAGATACCTCTTTACGTGATGACTCTTCACCGTTAACATACGTTACCTCATATTTAATCGTACGTACTCCGTTTTTACCTGCTTGAACTTCTCGTTCCTCACCTTGTGCTAAGTTAGGATTCGGGCGGTGTTCTGTATCAAATCCTACTGATTCTGTTTTAGTTTCAGTCTTTGTTTCGTTTACTGGTGCTCCGACCTCAATAATACGATTAACCGGATCTTTAGTTACCTCGTAACCAACCTCTTTACGCGATGCCTCGTCACCGTTAACAAGTGTTACCTCAAAGGTACGTGTTGCCTCTCCATTTACACCTTTTTGAACCTCTTTTTCCTCACCTTTTGCTAAGTTAGGATTCTTGCGGTATTCTGTTTTAAATTCTACTAATTCTGTCTTAGTCTCAGTCTTCGTTTCCGTTACTTGTTCTCCGACCTCAACAATACGGTTTACTGGTGCTTTTGTTACAGAACTTGATACCTCTTTACGTGATGTCACTTCACCGTTAACAAGTGTTACCTCATATTTAATCGTACGTGTTCCATCTACACCCGCTTGAACTTCTCGTTCCTCACCTTTAGGTAAGTTTGGATTTCCACGGTAAACTGTGTCGAATTCTACTAATTCTGTCTTAGTCTCAGTCTTCGTTTCCGTTACTTGTTCTCCGACCTCAATAATACGGTCAACCGGATCTTTAGTTACCTCGTAACCAACCTCTTTACGCGATGCCTCGTCACCGTTAACAAGTGTTACCTCAAAGGTACGTGTTGCCTCACCATTTACACCCGCTTGAACTTCTCGTTCCTCACCTTTAGGTAAGTTAGGATTCTCACGGTAAACTGTTTTAAATTCTACTGATTCTGTTTTAGTTTCAGTTTTTGTTTCAGTCACTTGTGATCCGACCTCAACAATACGGTTTACGGGTGCTTTAACAACTTCAGTTCCTGCAACCTCACGGTCAACCTCATCGCCATTTACATACGTTACATTATATGTTGTACGCTCTGTTCCGTTTACACCTGCTTGAACTTCTCGTTCCTCACCTTTAGGTAAGTTTGGATTCTTGCGGTATTCTGTGTCGAACTCAATTGTTTTATCCTCAGTTACTTGTTTAACTTCCGTTGTTTGTGTTCCACGTGCAATCACTTCGTTAACTGGGTTTGATGTTACTACATAACCTGTTTCCACTCGATTTGTCTCGTCACCGTTAACATAAGTTACCTCGAATGTACGTACCGCTGTACCTTTTTGTCCGGTTTGAACGACTTCAGTTTCACCTACTGGTAGTGTATCATCCTCTACGTAATCTGTCGTAAAGTCAATCGACTCATCAATATCATAATGACGCACTTCTGTTACTTGTGTTCCGACTTTGATAACCTTATTAATTGCCTCGGTAACGTCCTCAGAAATAACTGTTCGACTAACAATCGTTCCATTAGCATCTAATACTTCCTCGATTGTTACCACTCGTTGTCCGTTAACACCCTCTTGGACTACCTCTTCCTCACCCGTTGGTACACCATCGTCTTCTACATAATCAACACCATGGTTAATCACATATGTCTCTTGAACTGTGCGTACTGTTTGTTGTGTTTTTGTTCCTCGACGGATAATGCGCGGTACCATGTTAGAAATAACTTGAGTATCTGTACTCTCATTAACTACAACACCATCTTCAGTAATAACCGTTGTAATCTCTACATACTCTCCGTTAATACCCTCTTGCTCAACAATATCATCGCCTGAAAGGACTGTCCCATCATAGTTAATGATTGTCTTGAATGGCTCTACATAAAAACGTTTTGTTGTTGTCGTAGATTGTGTAATATCTTCACCCGGTGTTGGATCGCCTGGAATTAATTGTTCCTCTGTATTTGTCTCCTCATTTACAAGACCGCCACCCTCACCGGGTACTTCCTCTTGCCAGCTCTCGCCCTCTTCCTCAATGACCTCTTCACCAATACCCTCTGATTCAGCCGGTACTTCCTCTTCCGTTGGTGCTTCGTTCCCCGGTACCTCAGGTGTTTCTACTGGAATCTCACTTGGAATTTCCTCTCCCGGTGTCTCTGGTTGCTCAGGCACTTCTGGTGTTTCTGGCACTTCTGGCTGTTCAGGTACATCAGGTTCGTCCGTTCCGGGTTCTTCTGGCTGTTCAGGTACATCAGGTTCGTCCGTTCCGGGTTCTTCTGGCTGTTCAGGTACATCAGGTTCGTCTGTTCCTGGTTCTTCCGGTGTTTCCGGTACATCTGGTTCAACAATCCCTGGCTCATCTGGAGTTTCAGGCACAGGAGATTCTAAGTCTTCGTCCGGTGTTTCACCTTCTGGAGCTTCTTCAAAAGCAGGTGGTTCATCTACATTTGGGTCGCCAGGAATTGGTGCAGAAGGTTCAGCTTCTTGGACTGGATTGTTGACATAGCTAGGTGGCGTATTATTAGAGGTAGATTGAGTCACACTTTCAACATTCAATACACCGTCTAAGATGTCTCCAGTAAGAATTAGGTCTGGGTTTTCAATCAAGTTGAGTTCAATTAACTTGTCCACATCTTTATCAACCGCTTCCGCAATGTTTGAAAGGGTATCTCCCCATTGAACAACATAAGCTTTCAGACCAGCTTCTTCTTGACGCTTTACTTCTTCAACAATATCTTCAACAGTATTTTCTTGCCAGATTAATGATGCGTTTTCTAACGCTTTTTTAACTTCTTCTTTAATAATATTATCATTAATTAAGTCACTTTTACCTTCAAAGTTCGAACCTAATTCTGTCGACAGAACAAAAGCAATCTGTGAATCACTCACTTGTGCATAAGTAACCACGGGTAGGGCAGCAGTGCTCACGACACCGGTTAATGCAACGGCTATCCAAAGTCCTTTAACTTTACGAAGTAGTTTCAATTGTATCGACCTCATTTTCATATTATTTTAATTTATTTGACAAAAAAGACGACTCTTTATGGATTAAAAATCTAAAAGAGTATGAAAAATATGACAGTATTTTAAATTAGATAAATGAATTTGCATTTTAGATAAAAATGGGTGCAAAACATTCATGAAATCATTATAATATAGTTATAGATAAATATAATAGGTGTTGCATACTTTCAAAAACCGTGCATTTTCGGAACAACCGAGCAAAATGCAACACGGCCGATATTATCATGTTAGGCAGTCAGTAACTTACTAAGAGGAGTGATATCATGATGCTAGGAGAGGCAGTTGAACAACTTCGAATTGAGAAGAATATATCTGTGAAAGATTTGATAGGAGAGCGAATTTCTAAGTCAACATATTCGCGATTTGTTAATAATAAATCAATGGTTAGTGCAGATACCTTATTATATTTACTTAATCAATTGCATACAACTTTTGCGATGTTCTTGCAGTTACATACAGATTATTTTGATTTAAAGTATGACTATACCATATTGAATCATTGCCTGGAATTAAAGCAAACATACCGTCTGAGTAATTTATTAAAGAAGTGGGAGTTAAAAATTGGACACTTAAGTATTCCGGAAGAGTTATTTATAAAAACCATAAAGATAACCTTGGCTGATTTGAATGGTGAGTTAGCTACAGCGATTCCCTTAGATGAGCTGAGGAAGGTTTATGATGAATTGAATTATTGGACCGATTATAATTTGAAGTCATTTAAAGCGTCAATGCATTTATTCGATACACAAACAGCGATTAAGTATGCAAAGAAAATTTTAAAAAATATTGATAACATTGATGGTACCTTAGTGCATGAAGAAGTCTTCTATGTTTTGGGGAGAGTATTCTCAAGGTGTTTAATGGAAGGGTTAAATAAGGATGCGAAAGAGATATACTCGAATTTAAACCGATTATATATAAGTCAATATGATCTTGGGAAACAGACATACGCGATGTATTATGAAGGGCTAGCCAATGTTATTCTTTTAAACAAATTTGATGACATTAAACTTATTAATGATGCGATTGATTATTGGGACTTACTCCATATGACTTACAGAATTGATGAGTTTTGTACAATCTATGAAGCTGCGAGCCATCATATGGATCTGCCTGAACTTAGACGCATGAAGGAGGTCATATAGATGGATCTAGGGGGAAAGATAGAGAAATTACGTAAACAGCGTCAAATACCTGTAGCTAAATTGTCACAAGGTATATTATCGGAGTCAAATTATTCACGGTTTTCACGAGGTAAGACGATGGTGGCAGCGGACGTTTTTATTGATGTATTAAAGAATTTGGAAGCTGATTTTTATGAAATCTCAGAGTTTGATCACAATCCCCGTGTAGTAGATAAATACAAAGCACAGTATTTAGAACTGTTAAAGGAAGAGGATTTTGTTGGGCTTAAACGATTAGGTAAGATGGTCGCTCATTTATCAAAGTTTCGCTTTGATACATATAATAATCTAGCGATTTCGATTGAGGTCCAATTAGCTAAGCATGAAAATCGTCCAATTGATTCAGACATTTATCAGCTCGTGAAAAATCATTTGACGAGCGTAGAAACGTGGTCGCATAAAGAGACATTATTATTTGATATTTTAGTAGAGAGTTTCGATTCTCAAATGATTATGATGATGATAGAAAATTTCACAAAAAAAAATCAAGATTATATGGTTGCGGAGCGAAACACGCATATTATTGCGATTTTATTTACAGCATTTATGGCTTTTCTTGAGCGTGGAGAAGTTGTTCTAGCAACCGCAACATTAGAGATGATGCAACCTTATTTGGTTGTGGTGGGGTTAACGATTCATAAGTTCTATTATGCGTTGGCAAAGATGTTATTAGATGTCATTGAGGCTCCAACGGATGTCAACATCGATAAAATTGTTAGGCTCCATGATTTATGTTTAAGTTTAGGAAATAAATCGCATAGTTATAAAGTGCAAAGTAATTATGAATTACTTAGAGAGATTTATAATTTGCCGGAGATTTGGGATAGCGAGTAGGTTCTTCTTCATTTCCACTTAATATAACCGTGTTATAATGAATTTAATATATTAATAGGAGTGTGGCTTATGACAGTGAACGAACAACTGATAAAAGATGATTTATACCATGCAGTAAACGGTGAGTGGCTTGAGAAGGCGGTTATTCCAGATGATAAACCATCAACGGGTGGGTTTATGAATCTACGTGATGGGGTAGAGGAATTATTAATGGAAGATATCAATGCGATGGTTGATGGTAAGATTGATTTAACCAATGCTGAACAAGCTGAGATGATTAAGTATTACCAACAAGCGATGAATTTCAAAGAGCGAGACTCTTTAGGAGCGCAACCTGTACAACCCTTGTTTGAAAAGTTAAATGGATTACAATCTATCAAAGAATTGCAAGCGATTGCACCAGAGTGGGCATTATATGATTTACCATTACCTTTCTCTTTAGGGATTGCACCAGATATGAAAGATACGACGACGTATATCTTAGGTTTATCTGTTCCAGGTAAAATATTACCGGATACGACGTATTACCAAGAAGGAAATGAAGCGGGCGAGCGCTTGTTAACTGTTTACAAAGATATGAGCCAAAAAGTACTTGAGTTAATGGATTTTGATGCGGCGGAGGCGACAAAGTTAGTAAATCAAGCCATTGAATTCGATGCGTTATTCATTCCACATATGAAGAGTTCCGAGGAGTTAGCGGACTATACAATTACGTATAATCCACGTACACCGGAAGAAATTCAAGCTTATTCGAATGAATTTAATTTTTTGGCATTATTTAAAGAGTTGTTAGGCGAAGAGATTGATAAAGCCATTGTCACACAGCCTAAATTTTTTGAAGCCTTTCAAAAAGTTGTAAATGATGAGAATATTGAACTACTAAGAGCGTGGATGATTGTGAATTTAGCCAACAGCCAAACTACAATGTTATCTGAAGAGATTCGCCAAGCGGGAAGTTTATATCAATTGGCTTTGTCGGGAAGTCCTAAGACACAAAGTCCCGAAAAGCATGCTTATTACTTTGCAATTAATACGTTTAGTCAAGTAGTTGGGGATTATTACGGTAAGAAATACTTTGGAGAGAAAGCTCGTCAAGACGTACGTGAGATGGTCGAAGCAATGATTGACGTTTACCAAAACCGTCTGAAAGCCAATACGTGGTTAACACCAGAGACGATTGAGTTAGCGATTGAAAAACTCGATGCGTTAGATATTTTTGTTGGATACCCAGATACGTATCCAGAAATTTTTACGCAATTAAAAGTGAATGATGATGTGAGCTTCTACTCAAATACAGCAGAATTTACGCGTCAGTTTAATGAACGTGATTTTGCGCGTTGGAACAAAGATGTTGACCGCAGTGAGTGGGGGATGAGTGCCGCAACTGTGAATGCTTACTTCCATCCAAACCATAATTTAATTTGCTTCCCAGCTGCGATTTTACAAGCGCCGTTCTATAGTGTGAATCAATCTCGTAGTGAAAATTACGGAGGAATTGGGGCAGTGATTGCTCATGAGGTGTCGCATGCCTTTGATAATAATGGAGCAAAATTTGACGCACAAGGAAATATGAATAATTGGTGGACAGAGGCAGATCTGGAAGCCTTTAATCAAAGAGCGCAAGCGATGATTAAGCAATGGGATGGCATTGAATTTGCGGGTGGAAAAGTAAACGGTAAATTGACTGTCTCCGAAAATATCGCCGATGGCGGTGGCTTAACTGCAGCGCTAGAAGCAACAAAACAAGAAGATGATGCGAACTTAGCAGAATTCTTTATGAACTGGGCGCGTATTTGGAGCTTGAAAGCCCGTCCTGAGTACCAACAACTACTTCTTTCGATTGATGTTCACTCGCCAGCAGAATTACGTGCGAACATCCAAGTGCGTAATATGGATGAGTTTTATGAAACATTTGATGTTAAAGAAGGCGACAAAATGTATTTTGCACCAGAAGACCGCGTTGTAATATGGTAAGATTATATTAGTAAGAGATGACTTCCCTTATGACTGTGAAATATATTTTATTTCATAGTCATGAAGGGGATTTTTGTTTATAATGAGTAGACTATGAACATGTGGAAGGGGAAAATAAATGAGTTATCAAGCACTTTACCGGGTTTGGCGCCCGCAAACATTTGACGAGATGGTTGGACAACCCATTATTAAAGAAACACTAAAAAATGCCATCAAATCGAATCATATTAGTCACGCTTATTTATTCACTGGACCGCGTGGAACAGGTAAGACCAGTGCTGCTAAGATTCTAGCAAAAGCGATTAACTGTCCGAACCAAACGGATGGAAACCCATGTAATAACTGTGACATGTGTCGCTTAATTACCGAAGGTCAGTTAGGTGATGTTGTTGAAATTGATGCCGCGTCAAATAATGGGGTAGATGAAATCCGTGAATTACGTGAGAACGTTCGCTATGCAGCTAGCCAAGCTCGTTATAAAGTATATATTATTGATGAGGTTCATATGCTTACGACAGCAGCCTTTAATGCTCTGTTGAAGACATTGGAAGAACCGCCTGAGCAAGTGGTATTTATCCTAGCGACGACCGAAGCCCATAAGATTCCAGCTACAATCCTGTCGCGTACGCAACGATTTGACTTCCAACTTTATACAGATCAAGAGTTAATTGGAAGAATGGAAGAGATTCTTAACCATGACAACATCGATTATGACGAAGAAGCTTTAGCAATCATTGCGCGTTCAGCTAATGGTGGAATGCGTGACACCGTAAGTTTACTTGACCAAGCGATTTCTTTTAATACGGAAGAAGTGACTGTTGAAACTGCTCTTGAAGTGTCAGGAAGCTTAAACCAAATGGCTTTATTAAACTATATCCAAACGGTTTACCGTCAAAATATTGAAGAAGCCTTAGAAATCGTTAATGACCAACTACAAAAAGGGAAACAAGCGGCACGCTTTATTGATGAATTAATCTTATTCAGTCGTGATATGTTGCTAACTTTACATATTAAGCAAAACCAAACACTCCTTAGCGAGCAAGAAATTCAACCTTTACGTGAAGAAGTTCCCGCAAATTTCTATTATATACTCATTGATACATTGAATGAAACACAAGGAAAAATGCGTTTTAGTACCTCACCAAACTTATATATTGAAGTCATGACGATTCAATTAGCCCAAACGGATAAAAAACAATTGGTGAGCGGTAGGCAACAAGCTAATACTGCTAGCGCACCCAATGAAGCAGTTAATGGCGCTTTAATGGATACAGTGCGTCAGTTGGAAGAAAAACTTGCGGCCTTGTCCCAACAAGTGCAAAGCCAGGATAAATTAATTCGTGCTTTCCAAGAGAATCCGCCGACAACTCAAGGTGTCCAACCGATTAACCAAGAAGGTAACGGGGAAGTAACTGATGATGCGAAGCCAGTGGCAGAAGAAGCGCCAAAAGTTCCACGTAAGCGTCCAGTTCGCCAACAAGCGCGCTATGAATTAAGATTGAATCACGTTTATCGTGTTCTGAATAATGCGACGCATCAACATATTCGTTTGATGAAAGAGCATTGGCCAGCGGTCTTAGGTGAACTGTCACCTCAGCAACGGGCAAAATTCTTTGAAACAGAACCTTTAGCAGCCGGTGAAGGTAGTGCCTTAATTAGCTTTCCAAATCCAGCCTATGCCGGAGACGTTCAACACGACCATGAACTAATGAAGTTCATTGAAGAAACTGTCGAGCAAAAAACGGGCACTTCAATGAAAATCATTATCATCTTAGCAAGTGAATGGGCGGATGTTCGTAAGAACTATGCGATGTTACGTAAAAAGAATAACGGTGCACCGATTCCAATTGAAGAAGATGAAACTGACGACGTAGAAGAAACAGTTGAAGTGGAGACAAAAGCTGGAACTGAAGTGTCAGATAACCAAACTGATACAGAGGAAGTTATTGACGAGCAAGCATCTTCTGCTCAAGAAGTGTCTGAAAAGACACAAGAAGCGCCTGTTAGAGAAGAAACTCAGGAAGCGCCAGCAGAAGAACCTCAAGAGCCAAACCATTCGATGGATTCGCTTGAAGCGTCTTTGCCGAATTCGACGAGAAGTATTGATGACATCTTCTCGCAAGAAGGCTCGCCCAGTCACCGAGTGATGGAATTAGATAATAATGAACCTGAAGAAGAGGAAGGTCCCCCTGAGATTGTTGCCAAAGCCATCGAATTGTTCGGTGAAGAGAATGTAAATATTTATTATGATCGTTAAAGATATGAGAGCAGGTATTGAATATGAATAATGAAAAGATTAATACACGAGATTTAACTCAGATGGCTACGTATGCTGCCTTAATTGTCTTGGCTATTTATATGATTCGAATACCAATGCCATCAGCGATTAGTAATACGTTTGTTCACCCAGGGAATGCCTTAGTGATATTAGCTATATTATTTATGGGCTTTAAAAAGGGAACCATTGCCGCTTTACTTGGCTTAGCGATTTTTGATATTACGTCCGGCTATTTACCGGTCGTACTTTTAACCTTACTTGAGAACTTTATCGTTCTATTAGTGGTTGAATGCGTCTTTCGTTACGTGTTTCATTACGATAACCGAATGCGAAACATTATCGCACTAGGTATTGTCGGAGCTGCAACTAAGATTGTGGTGATATTTTTCAAATATATCATCCAACAATTGATGTTAGGTTCAGTCCTTGGTGGCGCAGTGGCTAGCGCGATTTCAGCACTGCCAGCTTCTTTATTTACTGGCGTTGTCACAGCTATTCTAGTCCCGTTACTATATTGGCCAATAAAGCCGGTCTTTGACCGTTTTAAATAAAATCCTTTAAATAAAACCCGTTTAGTTTAGGCCTTGTCAATATCGGACAAGAAATAAGCTAAATGGTTTTTTTAGTATGGTATTTTGAAAATTATAGCAATAATATTGTTAATCTAGGAATAAGGGAAGCCTTTATAGATTATTATATGAAAAATGCCGTTGGTAGTCCGAAAAATATCAGATTATGTTATAATAGAGCTAAGCATTTAAGCTTATTTTGTTTGTGCAAAAATGACAGAATGATGCATAAAAAGAAAGATAAGATGAATCGTTTGACGAGCAGATGAAATCATTGGCTCTACCGCACTAACATAAGTGAGATAAACATTATATTAGTATATATAATGAACAAAATTAAAAGTGAGAGGCTGAGTGAGCGAATATTTAAGTAAAATATTGCTCGCCCAGAAAGCACAAAAAGGAGATATATTTATGAAAATGGGAAACATGCAAGGTATGATGCAAAAAATGCAAAAGATGCAAAAAGATATGGAGAAAGAACAAAAAGCGATTGAAACGTCAATTTTTGAAGCATCTGATAAAAATAACTTAGTAACAGTTAAAGTAACTGGAGCAAAACGTATCGTTGAATTAGAAATCAAAGAAGATTTAGTGGATCCAGAAGATATCGATATGTTACAAGACTTAGTCATTGTGACTGTGAACGATGCTTTAGCACAAGTTGATAAAGCAACTGAACAACGTTTAGGGAAATTCACTCAAGGATTAAACTTACCGTTTTAGTAGAAAGTAGGAGACTGTATGCAATATCCAGCGCCGATTGCGAAACTGATTAATTCCTTTACGAAATTACCAGGGATTGGAGCAAAGTCAGCCGCAAGACATGCTTTCTATGTGCTTGATATGAACGAAGCAGATGTTTTGGAATTTGCACAAAATTTAATTAACGCAAAGCGTGACTTAACGCATTGCAGTATTTGTGGAAATATTACAGACTCTGATCCATGTATTGTATGTACGGATGAAAGTCGTGACCGTAGCCAAGTACTTGTTGTAGAAGATACTAGAGATGTCATGTCAATGGAACGAATGCAAGAATTCCGCGGTCTGTATCACGTATTAGGTGGCGTTTTGTCACCAATGGAAGGAACAGGACCAGAGGATTTAAATATCCCAAGTTTAATTAAACGACTTGAGGATGAGACAATTAAAGAAGTGATTATAGCAACAAATGCTACCGCTGAAGGTGAAGCAACTGCTATGTACTTATCACGCTTAATCAAACCTGCCGGGATTAAAGTAACGCGCCTTGCTCACGGCTTATCTGTAGGTAGTGATATTGAATACGCAGATGAAATGACTTTATTTAGAGCCATTGAAGGTAGACGCGAGTTATAAATGAGTTGGAGTGTAGAGATGACTAAAGGAAAATTTATTTCACTTGAAGGACCTGATGGCTCAGGGAAGACAAGTGTAGTACGAGCACTAAAAGAAATGTTAGAGGCATCTGGATATGATGTGTTAACGACCAGAGAACCTGGTGGGAGCCCAATTGCAGAACGCATCCGGGAAGTTATTCTAGATGTGGATAATACCGCCATGGACGCAAGAACAGAAGCTTTACTATTCGCTGCGAGTCGTCGTCAACATTTAATTGAGACGATTTTACCTGCCTTAGAAAAAGGTCAAATCGTCATTACAGACCGGTTTGTAGATAGTTCAATTGCGTATCAAGGAATTGCGCGAGGCATTCCAGTGGAAGATATTTGGGCGATTAACAAATTCGGAATTGAAGACCACATGCCTGATTTAACATTGCTCATCGATGTTCCAGCAGAAGTTGGTTTGGAGCGTATTTATAAAGCCCGAGGGCAACGCCAATTTGACCGCTTAGATCAAGAGAGCATTGATTTCCACCAAATGGTGCGCGAAGCTTTCTTAAATTTTGAAAAAGAAAACGAACGAATTATTTTAGTGAACGGCAACCAAAGTGTCGAAAAGGTTGCACAAGAATGTATTACAGTATTAAAAGACAAGGAACTTACAGAATAAGAGGAGGATCATCATGAAATTAGTCATTGCAATTGTACAAGATCAAGATGAAGCTGTATTAGGAAATGCGTTTCGTGAGGCCAATATTTCTGCTACGAAGTTAAGTAGTACAGGTGGATTTTTAAAACACGGAAATACGACCTTTTTAGTTGGAGTGGAAGAAGATAATGTTGATAATGTCTTAGACATTATTCGCGATTGTTCAGAACAAAGAGATCAAGTCGTTGCTTACCCGGCGAACTTAGATATGAACTTAGATGTCGCAACATCATTCCCGATGAAAGTTGAAGTAGGTGGAGCGATTGTATTCGTATTACCAATTGATAGCTTCTACCGATTCTAGTCTAGAGGTGACTATATGGGGCAATTAAGTCATTATTTTTATGAATTAATTCACCAAAAACGTCTCGTTCATGGTTATGTCTTCACAGGTGATGATTATGAAGGTAAGGAGCATGTCTCAACGGAACTGATTAAAGCGTTAGGTTGTTTGAATAAGGATGAGGAAGGTCAACCTTGTGGTGTGTGTGAACATTGCCAAAAGGCACAAAATCATCAATTAGCTGACGTAGTTTCAATTCAACCGGATGGACAATCCATTCGAGTGAATCAGATTCGTGAACTGAAAGAATGGCTATCGACGAGCCCGATTGAAAGTAACTTCAAGTTAGCAATCATTGAAAGTGCTGAAACAATGAATCCTTCGAGTGCGAATGCGTTATTGACCTTTTTAGAAGAGCCCGTTGAAGGAGTTTACTTAGTCCTTTATACTCAGGATAAAAGTAACCTACTACCAACAATTCAATCTCGAGTTCAAGGTGTTCACTTTCCAAGAGCGAATGTAAGTGAGCGAGTAGCTTACTATATTGAAACTGGGGTATCCGAGGCGCATGCCCGTATTTTCGCAAAGATGTCTTCGGAAACTGCCCAAAGACTTGTGAGCGATTATGAAGAAGCAGACGTAACGAATTGGTTTAAATCGTTGAATTATTTTTATTCAACACTGGCTCATGGGAACCTTCATTCTGTGATCTTAGTTCAAACCCAACTAAAAAACTCCTTGAGTGTTCAACAGGCTTTAGACGGTATGGATTATTTATTAATCTTAAATCATAGCATGTTAAGAATATTGTCAAATACTGAAATAGAGAATTTAACCCAAGCTTATTTTATTAATGAAGTGATTAAAACGAAACAACCGTCGCTAGCACATATTTTAGAATTAAATGATTTGATTCTTGAGACGAAACAACGATTACAGGCAAATGTTGCGCCTCAGTTAGCTACGGAACGACTTGCTATCTTAGCAAGTCAATAATATATACGAAGAAGAGAGGGTGTGCCAAACAATGAGAGACAAAAATAATTACTTAGAAATGTTTGATGAAGCAGAGACACATTTGCTTCAGTTAAGTGATACAGTGGCACAGCTGAGAGAAGTCATTGACAACTTAGTTGAGGAAAATAATAAACTACGTATGAGTAACAATGATTTGAAAAGTCTGTTAATTAAATTCCAAACAGACGCTCAAGAAGAAGTGACTGAAGGGGAAGAGGATAGTCAGACAAGTAGTGGGCGCGAGAGTCTTCTAGGCTTTTATAACGAAGGAATTCATGTGTGTCATGAGTTCTTTGGATCACGTCGATCTTCTAATGAGCAATGTCTGTTCTGCCAGGAAATTCTAGAACGCTTAGAAAATCATTAATAACATACATTTTGAGGAGGCTTGTTCATGGATGTTCAAAATAAATCTCAACTCGTTCATTCAACTGAACGAGTTGATTCATTTTTAGGTGGAAAGTTAGGTATAATCCAAAGTACAGAGTATTTTACGTTATCAGTGGATGCTTTGTTGCTAGCTAACTTCATTAAATTACCTAAAGGAAATAAATTTAAATACTTGGATTTTTGTAGTGGCAATGGGGTCATCCCGCTACTTCTGTCCCATCGAACAGAGGCACCATTAAACGGTATTGAACTGCAGGAACCTTTAGTAGATATGGCAAGACGCAGTGCGAAGTGGAATGGTAAAGAGGACCAAATTACCTTTGTTCAAGGAGATATTAATGATCTTAAACATACACAAGGGCAATTATATGACATTATTAGTTGTAATCCACCGTACTTTCTAGCAGAAAGTAGTAATGCAACCCACCGTCTGACAAGTCATGCTTTAGCGCGTCATGAATTGATGCTGACGATGGAACAATGGGTCAAAAAGGCAAGTCAAATTATGCGAGAAAAAGGTAAGTTATTTATCGTTCACCGTCCGAGCCGTTTGGATGATTTAATCGAAACATTGCTAAATCACCATTTCAGTATTCACCGTATTCAGTTTATTCATCCGAAGAAAGACATGAATGCGAATGGTGTCTTAATTGAAGCGATATATCGCGGAGGACGTCGCGGTGTGAAGATTGAACCGGCGATTGTGGTTCATGAAGATAACAATGAATACACACCGACATTGATGGCGATGTATAATGGCGAATAAACGATCATATTATTTCTACGTCTTATTCTGTCAAGACGGCACGCTATACGGTGGTTATACCGTTGACTTAGCTAACCGCTTGGCTACGCATAATGCGGGTAAGGGAGCGAAATATACTCGAGTTCGCAAACGACTTCCGGTTCGCATGATCTACGCGGAACGTTGGGAGAGCAAGTCGTTAGCAATGAGTGCGGAAGCAAAATTTAAACGATTAACCCGCCCCCAAAAGGAAAAATACTTAAAAGAGCATGGACAAGCAGATGTTAGAAGCCAACAACTTGTCTTTGTAAATAAATTTACCGATAATAAAGACGAAGAGCCAATAGAGGAGTAGGATCAGTGTGCAACAACATAGTTTCCAACAACAAGAAGCAGGAATATTATATTTAGTGCCAACACCGATTGGTAATTTGGAAGATATGACGTTTAGAGCCGTCAATATCTTAAAAGAGGCTGATATTGTCCTAGCTGAAGATACACGAAATACGATTAAGTTATTGAATCATTTTGATATTCAAGCGAATTTACGTAGTTTTCATGAACATTCACGCAGTCATGAAGTCACAGCTTGGGTTAATGAATTACATGAAGGTAAGACCATTGCCTTAGTCAGTGATGCCGGAATGCCTTTAATTAATGATCCTGGGCAACCTCTAGTTCAAGCTTGTTTGGAAGAGGATTTGCCAGTGGTGGCTTTACCAGGAGCGAATGCGGCTTTAACTGCCCTAGTTGCTTCAGGTTTACCAAGTGAACAGTTTACTTATTACGGCTTTTTCCCACGAGGTAAAGCAGATCAAAAAGCGGCTTTAGAAATTGTCGGGCAAAGAGATGAGACGGCGATTTTTTATGAATCACCCTACCGGATTAAACAAGCTGTATCGCAAATTGTGACGCATTTAGGTGAAGACACGCAGGTTGTCATCGCGCGTGAACTAACAAAACGTTATGAAGAATACATTCGCGCGAGTGCAGCGGAAGTGAGTGAACATCTTAAAGACCGTGAACTTAAAGGGGAATGCGTACTTTTAATCGAAGGAGGATCTGTCAAATTGGCGACAGACGAAGCGGTATCGAGTTTACCTTACAAAGAACATGTGGAATTAATGATGGCCACAAAAGGAATTCAAGCGAAAGATGCGATTAAAGAAGTAGCCAAAATTCGTGAAGTTAAAAAGCAAATTGTTTATAATGATTATCATAACTTAACTTAAAATATTCAGAGGGGGGAAAAGAAGTGCTATTGTATGGAATTGCCATTGTATTTTTGGTGCTATTTCTCCTCTCTTTTTTGACGAATTATTCTTGGCTCCAACCGTCTGCCTTCGCTTTGTATGGTTTAAATAGCTTCTTAATGGGCTTGGTTTTACAAAGTAATTGGACACCTGTCTTTATGTTTCGATATTTTTTATATATAATTAGTGGCTTTTTCATTGCGGCAGTGCCCTTTGTCTTATTACTGATTGCGGTCTTAGCAATTAATCAGACCGTCCGGCAACCCTCGCCTAAGATTTCAAAGACGATCTTCAATCTCGTCTTAGCTTTTACCTTGTTAGTCTTTGTAGGAGCAACGATTTGGGCGATGTTGCGCCTGAATGATATTCAAATCCAAGAAATTATTGGTATATATATTTACTTATCGATTTACTTTGTTGGGACGTTTCTTTGCTATATCACGTTAAATTTTGCAATTAGTTTGTGGTCGAGAGGAAAGCAAGCAACGATTCTCCTTGTCTTAGGAAGCCAGTTAGATGACATAGATAATGTGACGAATGTCCTGAGACGACGATTAGATAAAGCAATTCAAGTATATTACAGACAAAAGAGTCGAACTCATTCAAAGATTACCATTATTGTTACCGGAGGTCCTCAGCATCAATCAACGTACTCAGAAGCTGAAGGGATGGAGAATTATTTAATTCAAAAAGGGATTCCGGCAGAAGATATTCTGTTAGAACCGCGAGCAAAAAACACGGATGAAAACTTTAAATTTGCCAATGAGCTGATTAAAGAACATCGCTTGTCCGGGAAAGTGGCAGTTATTACGAGTCGTTTTCACTTGATGCGTTCGACCTATATTGCGCGCCAAAGTCGTTTTAAAGCTTACTATCAAGGCGCAGGAACACCATCGTATTTATGGCCGTTTTCAATTATTCGTGAATATGTGGCCTATATTTTACTTACAAGAGAGTTGAATTACGCTTTTATCATCTTATTAATTGCGATTGGTTTGTTCGATATTTTATATTAAGAGGAGTGGATAAAGTGACCGAAATCAAACGCTGTGAATGGATTGCTGGCAAACCAGATTATTATGTGGAATACCATGACCACATCTGGGGAGTGCCGGAACATGACGATCAATTGTTATTTCAATGGTTAATATTAGAAAGCTTTCATGTCGGCTTGTCTTGGCAACTCGTCTTATCTAAAAAAGATAACTTTTTAAATGCCTTCGATCACTTTGACTATGAAAAAATGGCTGAATACGGCGAGGAAGACATTGAACGCCTAGCGAACGATGAAGGGATTATTCGTCATAAAGGGAAGATAAAAGCCGCAATTACGAACGCTCAAGCCTTTATGAAAGTCCAAGAAGAGTTTGGCACATTTGATGCTTACATTTGGAGCTTTGTTTCAGGCGAGCAAGTTGTGAGCCAATCAGATGAGGAACGTCCTACGCAAAGCCCTTTAAGTGATGCAGTGACAAAAGATATGAAGAAACGTGGGTTTAAATTTATTGGAAGTGTCACGATTTACTCATACCTTCAAGCGATTGGCATTATCAATGACCACGATTTAGCTTGTGACTTTCGTTAAAATTATCAAACAGACTAAATTAAGTATATATTGATAATAGAAGATAAATGTTAATATAAAGCCATTTGCAACCGCTAGTTGCGCAATTATACAGTGCACTACATGGTCTGCAACCATCATTTGAGAGATAATAAAGGTAGGAAAAGAGAGATGAATACAAAACATAAGGAGTGTTATTCATGATATTAGCAGACAAAATAATTCACTTGCGAAAGAAATACAATATGACGCAAGAGGATTTAGCTGAAAAGTTGAATGTCAGTCGTCAGTCAGTCTCAAAGTGGGAAGGCAATCAAGCGACACCCGATTTAAACAAAGTCCTTAAACTCTCAAAACTTTTTGGTGTTACAACCGATTATCTCTTAAATGATGACGAAAGTACAGAAACAGAAGAGGAAGTTGCAAAAGAAGCAGAATTACCAAAAGCAGATTTTGTGTCTGTGTCACTGAATACAGCTAAAGAATATTTAGAAGAGAAGTCAGATTTTGCTCATCGAATTGGTATAGGGGTTGTGCTACTAATAAGTAGTGTCATTCCGATTGTGACTTTAACAACACCATCGATGCTTCGAATAATTCCAGAGAATGTCAGTGAAGCGATTGGAATTAGTGCACTGTTCTTACTTGTAGCCTTAGGTATCGGCGTGATGATCTTTGCGAATATGCGTATGCAAAAGTTTGAGTTTTTAGAAGAAGCTTTTGAGTTGGAGTTCGGTGTTCGCGGATTTGTCGAAAAAGAGATAGATAATTATCGCCCGACGCATACGCGACAATTATCCTTTGGCGTTGGTTTAATTATAGTGAGTGTGCTTCCAATCATTATCATTAACCTACTATTTCCTAGCTTTGCAGAAGACCATATTGGTTATGTTGTAGGGATTTTCCTCGCGGTGGTTTCTATGGCTATCTATATGTTGATTTCTACAGGAATTTATTGGGGCAGTTTGAATACATTACTTAATCACCGTCAGCCAGTTGATGAAGAAAGTGAAGTGGTTGATCGTATAGCCGGTATTTACTGGCCAATAGTGACTGCCATCTTCTTTGGTTATAGTTTTATCACAGCGGATTGGGGTCGCAGTTGGTTCATTTGGCCGATTGCAGCTATGATCTTTGCAGCCCTATCTGGTGTAGTGAATTTCAGAAGTCAAAAGAATGAATAAAAGCAAAAAACTCAGGCACCTTGTTAATTTAACAGGGTGTCTGAGTTTTAATGTCTAAAGAATTATTTTTTACGTAATTCGCCTAAAATTTCTTCTAATAATTCAGTTTCAGTTGGTCCAGCAGGTTCTTCGTCTGGAGCAACGATTTTTTTATCTTGTACTTTCTCTAAAGCTTTAAGTGTTAAGTATAAGAATAAAGCCACTAAGATAAAGTTAATAACAGCTTGTAAGAATAACCCAACAGCTAATTCAGTGTTACCAATTGAAATAGCAACACCTGATACATCTGCTTGACCAGTGATTGCCACAATAATCGGCATGAAAATATCGTTAACTAATGAATTAACAATTGCAGTAAATGCAGAACCCATAATAATACCAGTTGCCATAGTGATAATGCTGTCGTTCGCAATAAAGCCTTTAAACTCTTTCCACATAAAAACATCCTCCTTAAGGATAATAATAAAATAAAATGATAAATTAAATATACCATGTTCACATTTAAAATCCCAATAATGTGATCATAAACTTTACTTATCCTATCAGTGTTAGTTCACTATTGAGCGTCATTTTCTTGAATATACTTTTCAATCGGAAAGGCTTCTTTATCAATATCCCAGGCATTTGTTTCAACAAGTTGTGCCCACTGATAGCCTAAGAATGGGCCACTTGTTAGACCAGATGATCCTAAGCCACTAACTGCCCAGACATTGTCTAAGTTTGGCACTGCACCAACTAAGACAGAGAAATCTGACGTGTGCGCTCGTGTACCTACTTTAGATTCAACGATGTCATAGTCATCAATACTTGGCATCCATTTTGTAACTTCATCGCGTAATTCATTCAGAACGGCTTCATCAACATCTAAGTTCTCACCTTGGTCATCTTCATGTGTCGCGCCAATGATAATTTCGCCATTATTGAAAGGAATTATATCGCTTTGTCCTGGAGGCATAATCACTGGCCAATGTTGGTCAACCCAATTGGTATTCTTAAGCACAAAGAGTTGTCCCTTTTGGGCGCGTATATCAACCTGGTAACCTAGTGGTTCTAATAGATTTGTTAAACCAGGACCAGGAGAAAGAAGTAAGCGGTCAAAATTATGCTTAGCCACCGAAGGGGTAGAAATGTAGATATCCCCACTTTCTTTCTTAAGTTGGGCTTTTTCACGAATGATTTTCCCACCTAGGTCTTGAATTGCTTGGTGAAGTGTATCAATAAGGGCATCACCATGAACGCGACCCCCACCTTCAACCCACGTCGCTGGATGATTCGATTCAATTAAAGGTAAATAATCCGAGATATCTTCTGTTGAAAGTTTCTTAACTTCTCCAATTGAAGGTGAAGCTTCTTGTTTCGCTTCTGCTTGATCAAGGTCTTTTTGAACGCGTTTATCTGTATTTCGAATCATGATCGCACCATCGATTTGATAGATAGCGTCTGTATTATAACCATCATCTTTCAAATCTTGCATAAACTGATGATAAAACTCAGCCCCTTTAGATACTAGAAAGTACCAAGGCTTATTCCGACGTAAAGAGAACCAAGGGCAGATAATACCTGCAGAAGCGCGCGTAGCTTGGCCAATTCCGTGGTCAAAGACTGTGACTGTGTGACCAGACCGCGCTAAATAGTAAGCCGCCGTTGAACCGACAATACCCCCACCAATAATTGCAATTTTTTTAACCATGTTATCACCTTTCCTGATTACTTGTTCCTTATATTATAAAGGAATTTTATGTAAAAAAAACAAAAAATCTCTGCCCAACGTGCCAGTAATCACTGGACTCGCACGCTAGACAGAGGGTATTTATTGAATGTTTTTAAAATTGATATTTTTTAATGAGTTTTTCGATGGTTGGTGACTTGAATAGGAACGTTAATATAATCGTGTTAATTGGTAATGAGATTAGGTTTTTAACAATTCTCATTGGCATAAAGGCAGCCCATGCTCGGCCATACATCATGCGAATCCACACGGAATTCAAACCTAAATTGATAATTAATGTCACGAGTAAAACCGCAACAAACACACGTTTCCAACTGATTGGCTTACGCCATAGAACCCAACCGTAAATCCATCCACCTAAAGCGGCACTTAACGTGAAGCCAGGGAAAAAGAATCCACTCCCACTAATGAAAAAAGTGATTAAGTCCGTAACTGTTGACACGAGCAAAGCGAAAAGTGGACCAAATAAAATCCCACTAAAAGCTGTACCGACAAAGCCAAGGCCGATTTCAGCTAAGTTACCGAAATTTAAAGACGGAATGAAACTTAAGACAATCCTTGCGGCGATCATAACCGCCATTAAAGTTAACTGCGACGTTGTAACTTTCCTTGGTCTAATGTTCTGCTCGACGTCTACCTTCTTGTTCATATGAATACTCTCCTCTTTCACAGAGAGCCACACAGTGATATGCAGCGAATGCAAAAATAAATCGCACCTAGTTCAGTGAACCAAGTTTCGTTTCTTAGCAACATCCCATCTAAGAACACTTCACGCTTATTTTTTACTCTGTTATCCTTTATTTAATTGTTTCCAATTATATCTTCATTATACTGTATTTTTGTTAGAAAATATAGCTCACTAAAGAAAAAGGGCGCTGTATTAAAACTCCGCTTGTTCTAATAGAGACAAGAAGATACCTAAAGCTAAAGCATCCGCCGCTCCACCAGGACTCAGATGTCGTTCAATCATCACTTGGTCATATTCGTGCAGCGCTTCTAGAAATTCGCTCGGCTCATTAGGATCATTAAACAAAGTAAGTGCTTCCATCTTAATGGTTTCCCAAGCTTCGAACCCACCCCGGTGAATAATATTGCCGTCTTCAATGTGTCCCATGATGAGTAGCAATGCTTTTAATAAATTATGTTCTAGTATTGGATCATCTAAACTACGTAAATAAGGCATCAACACATCTTGTAAGATAGGGTAACCACTAACTGCCTCGCCACGAATCCCCGTAATGCCATGTTCAATATACAATCTCTCGCCATGAGATAGTTTTTCTCTTGTATGCACATCATCAAAATCATTCAGTAAGATGTCTTTGGTCATTAAACGAATCAATTGAAACGCTTCGGTTGTGCGAGTAGCTGACCAAGTCGATAACTGCTTACGCTCAATAATATAACCTACAGCTACAAGTAAAAGGGCGAATGAAAAGTTAGCACCTTTATGAGTATTAATACCATGCGTTGCTTCAAACATAGCGATTTCCGCATTAATCCCAATACGTCTTGAGCCGTTAAATAATTCACTTAAATCTTCTGTTTGGTGTAAGTTTCTTCCTAAGTCATAATACTGCTTAAAGAAAGGTTCAAAAGACATTACGCTATCAATAAACGTGTAATAGTTCATATCTCGATGCGAACCATTATTGAAACGATCCACTAAACCTGGTTTAGGTGATAAAGAAACCTCATACATCAACGCTTTCGTTGCGATACGGGGAATGCGATTATGGATTGAGTGTACATTATCCAATATTACGATTCTCCATATCTTCAATAATAAACTTCAATGAATGATCGAGATGCTCATGAATAAGCATGGTCATTGTTTCAACATCTTTATTGCGCATCCCTCTTAAGATTAAGAAGTGCTCTTCTAGTGCAATTTTACTGCGAACTTCTGAACGAATGGATAATTCTCTAAAGTAAACGAGATAGGCCTGCAGCTCATCAATAATTTTCGGTAGACGACGCATCTGTGACTTTTCATAAACATAAGCATTAAACCCAGAGAAATTATTAATTAGGTTATCGATGCGGTCATCAGATTCTTTTGTTTGAATGCTATCCCCGCTTTGTAAATGGCGCTCAAGTTCATCGAAATCCTCCTCGGTCATCAGGTGCATAGCTTTCGTAAAGGCAAGTGTGTCGAGTGCTTTACGAATATCATAAATTTCGTATGCATCTTTAATACTAATCCCTCTAACAATCATCCCGATACCCGGAACATGTTCAACCAGTTCTTCTTTTAAGAGTTGTTCGAGCGCATAGCGAATAGGAGTTCGACTAATGTTCATTTCTTCTGAGAAAACGGATTCATTAATACGCTCACCTGCGGGAATTTCACCTAAGATAATGGTACGCTTAAATGCGTGATAGACAGAAACTTTTAACGTTTGATTGGAATTAATATCTAAATTTGCCTTTACGGCTTCAACTGTAGAATCCATTGTATACCTCCTAAATAATTAATTATTCTTGTTAAAGAACAAAATGTGTCATTAAACAATGCACTTGAATTGTATACTTATTTGAGATGAAATTCAATAAGCTATGGTAATAGCTTCAATTCAACATAGATATATACAATTGACTAACAAAAAAACGAAGGTACACTTCGTTAAAAGTATACCTTCGTTATTAACTAACTTGTTACATTGATTATCCAAAGAAGCTTAGTAAGATACCAGCTGCAACAGCTGATCCGATAACTCCAGCTACGTTTGGTCCCATTGCGTGCATTAATAAGTAGTTATTAGGGTTTGCTTTAATCCCTTCAGACTGTGCAACACGTGCAGCCATCGGTACAGCAGAAACACCTGCAGAACCAATTAAGGGATTCACTTTACCATTTGTTAGTTTGTACATAAGTTTACCCATAAGGACACCACTTGTCGTACCAATAACAAAGGCGAATAGACCTAAGAAAATAATTTTGATTGTATCAAATGATAGTAATGTAGCGGCATCTGCTGAAGCACCTACTGAAATACCTAAAAGAATTGTAATGATGTACATCATTGAGTTCTCTAAAGTTGTTGTGATTAAAGGTACAACTTTACTTTCACGAATTAAGTTTCCTAACATTAACATCCCAACTAATGATGCAGCTGAAGGAATTAGTAAGCTTACGAATAAAGTAACAACGATTGGGAAAATGATTTTTTCTTTTTGTGATACTGGACGTGCTTGCTTCATAACAGTTGTTCTTTCTTTTTCAGTTGTTAACGCGCGCATAATTGGCGGTTGAATAATTGGAACAAGCGCCATATATGAGTAAGCAGCAATCGCAATTGTTGGTAAGATATGCTCAGCTAATTGAGAAGAAATATAGATAGCTGTTGGGCCATCTGCTCCCCCAATAATACCAATCGCAGCAGATTCACTTGGCGTCATACCTAAGGCTAAAGCACCGAAGAATGCAGCGAAGATACCGAATTGAGCAGCTCCACCTAATAATAATGTTTTTGGATTCGCAATAAGCGGACCAAAGTCAGTAGATGCTCCTAAACAGAGGAAGATCAGTGGTGGGAATATTCCGAGCCCGACCCCTTGATATAAGTAATGAAGCAATCCACCATTCTCTGTTGCAGTAGCAGGATCCATTAATCCCGTCAGAGGTAAGTTAGCAAGTAACATACCGAATCCAATTGGAATTAATAAATAAGGCTCATAGTTTTTAGAAACGGCTAAAAAGATTAAAACCAAAGCCAACATAATGACGATGATTTCTTGTATAGTTAAACTCAAAAACCCGGAAGTTTGTATAAGTTCATTAATTGTGTCTAACATGTAAACGAATACCTCCTATATAGTCAGTAGTAATTGATCAGATTGTACACTGTCACCTTGACTGACACTAATTTCACCAACAACACCGTCAGCTGGTGCAACAATTTCGTTCTCCATCTTCATAGCTTCTAAGACGATTAATGTATCCCCTTGAGCAACTGTTTGACCTGGTGTGACAGCAACTTTTAAGATAGTTCCAGACATTGGTGCGTTAATTTCTGTTCCGCCTGATGCTGCAGCAGGTGCTGGAGCACTTTGTGTTTCTTGAGCAGCAGGAGCAGCTGTTTGACCCGTTGACATATCTGCATCAGCAGGTAATTCTTTTACCGATACGCGGTATACTTCATTATTAATTTCGATTTCGTATTTTTTCATGATTTATATCCTCCGATTATTTAATTCGTTTTGATTCTTGGATTTCTAACTTTTTGTTTGGCTCATCTTCAGACGCTAATGCTAAAGCGACTAATTCAGCAACTTGTTGATGCTTTTTGTTCGGTGCTAAGTTGTTTGTGTTTACTGCAGGTGCAGGTTTAGCTGCTGCAGGTGCAGGTTCGGCTTTATCACTTCCGTTAACAAACTTTGCAATCATTTCTGTTAGTCCCCAAAGAACTAGTAGTACTGAAAATACTGTAAGCATGGAAACGATAGTTAACATCAAACCGTCCATAATACTGATTGATTCCATCTAATTAAATTCCTCCTTCGTTCATCGACTCTTTATTGACCGTAGCGTGCTTGAATCTTAATTGTTTCTCCAGCTACTGGTTTAGGTTGATATTTTCTTTCTAGGTATTGTTGACCCACTTGTGGGAATAAAGCATAAGTTAATACGTCTTCATCATTTTTACCTAGGTCGCCTAATTCAGCTTTAAGTTTTTCGAACTCTGGATCTAAACGATCTGCTGGACGCGTTTCGATGACTTCTGCGTCACCGATAATTGAGCGACGGAATTCCTCATCCACTGGTGCAGGAGATTTACCATATAAGCCTTTTAAGTAGTCCTTAATTTCGTTAGGCACCATCTTGTAGCGTTCTCCAGCTAAGACGTTGAATACCGCTTGTGTTCCAACCATTTGACTCAAGGGTGTTACAAGTGGTGGGAAGCCCATGTCCTCACGAACAGAAGGAACTTCGTTAAGTACAGCATCGTATTTATCTAAAGCACCTGCTTGGCGGAGTTGTGAGTTTAAGTTCGATAACATACCACCAGGAACTTGGTAAATTAAAGCTTTAGGATCAGCGAACATCATTTTACTGTCTAATGTTCCGTCTGCTAAATATTTATCACGAATGCCTTTAAAGTAGTCCGCAATTTCTTCTAAAGTATCAATGTTTAAGTGTGTATTAATATTTAATTCTTCTAATGTTAATGCCATTGATTCAGTAGGTGGTTGACTTGTTCCTTCAGCTAATGGAGAAATCGCTGTATCAATAATATCAACGCCATTCTCAACAGCAGCTAAGTAAGTCATTTGTGACACACCACTTGTTGCGTGCGTGTGTAAGTTTAATGGAACATCAATCACAGCTTTAATCGCTGGAATTAATTCACGAGTAACAGCCGGAGTTAAGATACCAGCCATGTCTTTAATACAGATTGAGTCAGCACCCATATCGTTGTATTCTTTTGCTAGTTTTGTGTAATACTCAACGGTATGAACATCACTTGTTGTATATGCAATTGCTAATTGTGCATGTGCACCGTATTTCTTAACTGCTTCAAGTGAAGCGCGAACATTACGTGAATCGTTTAACGCATCGAAGATTCGGAAGATATCAATGCCGTTCTCAACAGCCTTTTGAATAAACTTATCAACAACATCATCAGCATAGTGACGGTAACCGATTAAGTTTTGACCTCTAAGTAACATCATCAATTTCGTATTCGGCGTACGTTTACGAATTTCGCGTAGTCGTTCCCATGGATCTTCATCTAAAAAACGAATCGCTGAGTCATAAGTTGCACCCCCCCAACATTCAAGTGCGTAATATCCCGCCGAGTCCATTTTCTCAATAATTGGAAGCATATCTTCTGTCGACATGCGAGTTGCCATCAAACTTTGATGCGCATCTCTCAAGACGGTTTCATTAATACGTACTTCAACCATATATATATCAACCTTTCTCATAAGTTATATTTATCTTTATTGTAAGCGAAAACACCTCAGAATGAAATTCTTTTTTGGGAAAATACTGTTCTAATGGTGTTTTTTTGCGTATAAATTTTTGCATAAAATAAAAACAAGACTAAATATACCTCTAAAAAACCTTATATAAATGCCTAATTAAAACGGCTTCATTATAGAAGAAGTAAATTCAATGCAGCTGTTTTACAGGTTTGTTCTGTCATAATATTTACATCAGAATAACATTCTAATCGCCTGATAACGTTAACATGTTAGACAGAATAAGGATTAGAATTATAAAATACAGGGGAAAAACAACACGATTAATATAATTAATATATAATGAATAGTGGAATGAAGAAATAAATGATTTTCTTCATACAATATTGGTTTGGGGCAAGTAATAGAACTTTTAGTCAATAAAAAAGGATGATGATAGTGTATACAACGAAACGTTTATGGATTCATCGAAGCCAAAGTGCACGCAAAGATTGGGAAAACTTATTAGAAGCTTCCAACTTAAGCACTCAGGAACAGACCGATTATACAGTCGGGATTTATAAAGGTGATGATCTCGTTGCTACTGGTTCATATGCTGGCAACGTTATTAAATGTGTAGCCGTTCATTCAGACTATCAATCAGAAAACTTTCTGACGGATATTGTTGTCCATCTAATGGATCAACTAAGAAGTAATGGCTCAAATCATTATTTCGTCTATACATGTCCAAAGAATAGTGTTTACTTTAAATCACTAGGCTTTAATAAGATTGTAGAGACGTCGAATGTTACCTTCATGGAATTTGGTCATCCTAATTTTGAAGATTACTTATCTATGTTAAGTAATCATAAAAAAGAAGGAAACAATGGCGCAGTCGTTATGAACGCCAACCCGATTACTAATGGACACCTTCACTTAATTGAAGAAACAGCCAAACAAAGTGATTACGTGTATGTATTCGTTCTGTCTGAAGATCGTTCTGAATTTAATGATGAGGAGCGAATGATGTTGGTAAAACGTGCAACCGTTGACATGTCAAATGTCATTGTCTTACCAACAAATGATTACATGGTCTCTTCGGCAACATTCCCATCATACTTCTTGCGAGATCGTGCTCAAGAAAGTGTCGCACGAATTCAAGCGAAAGTCGATGCGACTTTATTTAAAGAAAGAGTGGCTCCGATTCTTAATATCAACCACCGCTTCGTCGGTAAAGAGCCTTATTCACGCGTCACAGAGATTTATAATGAAAGTATGAGTGAAGTTTTTCAAGATGATCTGGAATTAGAAATTATTCCACGATTAGAGATTGAAGGTGAAGTGATTAGTGCAACGAAAGTACGTAAAGCACTATCGGAAGGTCATCCAGAAAGCATTAAGAATTTAGTTCCAAGTACAACGTACGACTATATTCAAAACAAAAAATAAATTTGAGGTGAAAAAGATGGAAATTAAACAAAATGGTGTCGCAGGGACAGTTGAGTCTTCTGACATTATGGTCACTGTGGCTCAATCAGATAATGGTATCGAGATTGAACTAGAAAGTAGTGTAGAGAAACAATTCGGAGCACAAATCCGTAAAGTTATCAAAGAAACTTTAGAAAAACTTGGAGTGGAAAACGCAAAAGTAACTGCTGTTGACCAAGGTGCATTAGATTGTACAGTTCAAGCAAGAACAATTGCAGCTGTTTACCGTGCTGCAGATGAAACTACATTTAACTGGAAGGAGATTGCAACATGGAGCGTTTAAGAAGAACGATGATGTTTGTGCCTGGTGCGAACGCAGCAATGCTTAGAGATGCACCTTTATACGGCTCAGATGCAGTAATGTTTGATTTAGAAGATGCTGTATCATTGAACGAGAAAGATACTGCACGTATGTTAGTACATAATGCATTAAAAAATATTGACTATAGTAACGTTGAAACGGTTGTTCGTATTAACGATTTAAAAGCTGGTGGAGATCAGGATATCGAAGCATCAGTATTAGGTGGCGTGAACGTGATTCGTTTACCAAAAACTGAAAATGCACAAGAAATCAAAGACGTCGAAGCTGTTATCGAACGAGTTGAGAGAGAAAACGGCATCGAAGTGGGTACAACAAATATTATGGCTGCGATCGAATCAGCTACAGGTATTTTAAATGTACGTGAGATTGCTCACGCGTCAGACCGCTTAATCGGTATCGCTCTAGGAGCAGAAGACTACGTGACAAACATGAAGACTGAAAGAAGTGCCACTGGAGAAGAATTATTCTTCGCACGTAGCTTCATTCTACATGCAGCGAGAGATGCAGGTATTGCAGCTTTAGATACTGTTTATTCAGACGTAGATAACGAAGAAGGCTTCAGAAATGAAGTACAACGTATTAAACAATTAGGTTTCGATGGAAAATCAATTATCAACCCTCGTCAAATTCCAATTGTTCATGATGAATACGCACCAACTCAAAAAGAAATTGACAATGCAAAAGAAATTATTTGGGCAATTCAAGAAGCTGAAGAAAAAGGTTCAGGGGTTATCTCTGTTAACGGAAAAATGGTTGATAAGCCAATCGTTGAACGTGCTGAGCGTGTTATTGCTTTAGCTAAAGCAGCGAATATCATTACAGAGGAGGAACTATAATTATGGTTAAGAATACAGTCGGTCGCGATATTCCACAACATATTGTTGATCAATACGGTGCTTATGGAGAAGAATCTAAATACAGCACACAATATGAAGAGACTATCCGTAAAATCAACCCTATTAAACTAGGTGATGACAAATTAGTAGGTAGCTTACGTGAAGCGATTGAAAAAACAGGACTTAAAGACGGTATGACAATTTCTTTCCACCACCACTTCCGTGAAGGTGACTATGTACTAAACATGGTCATGGATGAGATTGCAGCAATGGGAATTAAAGATTTAACGATTGCACCAAGTTCAATTGCTAACGTCCATGAGCCCTTAATCGAACACATTAAAAATGGTGTAGTTACAAACATTACATCAAGTGGTTTACGTGATAAAGTCGGAGCAGCAGTTTCTGACGGAATTATGAAAAACCCAGTTGTACTACGTTCTCATGGTGGACGTGCACAAGCAATTGCATCAGGCGAAATCAAAATTGACGTTGCCTTCATAGGTGCGCCAAGTTCAGATGCGTATGGAAATATAAATGGTACTAAAGGTAAAGCAATCTGTGGTTCATTAGGTTACGCTAAAGTCGATGCAAGATATGCAGACCAAGTAGTAGCAATTACAGACTCATTAATGCCTTATCCAAACACACCAATCAGCATTCCTCAAACAGATGTTGATTACGTTGTTGAGGTCGATGCGATTGGAGATCCTACTGGGATTGCTAAAGGGGCAACTCGTTTCACACAAAACCCTAAAGAATTAGTTATCGCAAGATACGCTAACCAAGTGATTACAAACTCACCATACTTTAAAGATAAATTTTCATTCCAAACTGGTACAGGTGGGGCATCATTAGCTGTATCTCGTTACTTACGTGAAGATATGATTAAAGAAAATATCACTGCTAGCTTTGCTTTAGGTGGTATTACAAACGCAATGGTTGAGCTACATGAAGAAGGTTTAGTAGATAAATTAATTGACGTTCAAGACTTCGATGCACCATCAGGAGAGTCATTAGGACGTAACCCTGAGCATACTGAAATCGACGCGATTTTCTACGCTTCACCATTATTTAAAGGTGCTGCCATTAACCAGCTTGACGTATGTATCTTATCAGCACTTGAAATCGATACAGACTTCAACGTTAACGTTGTTACTGGATCGGATGGCGTGATCCGTGGAGCAATCGGTGGTCACCCTGATACAGCATCATCAAGTAAGATGTCATTAGTTATCTCACCATTAGTTCGAGGAAGAATACCTACAGTGGTTGAACAAGTAAACACTGTAATTACACCAGGTTCAAGTGTAGACGTGGTTGTTACTGAAATCGGTATCGCAATTAACCCAGAACGCCAAGACTTAGTAGAACACTTCAAGAACGTTGATGTTCCACAATTTACAATTGAAGAATTAAAAGAGAAAGCTTACGCAATAGTAGGAACACCTCAACCAATTGAATATGGAGAGAAAGACGTTGCTTTAATTCAATACCGTGATGGTACGATGATCGACGTTGTTCGCAATGTATAAGGATGAAGTATTCAATGGCCCGGAAGTGAGTTTAATGGAGATGCTGGATGCGCGTGAAAAACGTGCATTCAGACAGACCCAGATTATTAATCAACATTCTCCGGGTTCATTATTATCTGTTACTTTGAATATACCTGGTGATATTAAAACATCACTTTATCTAGTAGGTGTCTTTGAAGAAATGCTGACAGAAATAAAAGCAAAGTTAGACGATGTGACGATTCAGTTTTCAGAAGATTTGAACTTGCCAACTGGGCCAGAAGCATATTTCTTTGTGGATATTGATAGCATTGAATTGAAAAAAAGAATGGTAGCACTTGAAGAAATGCATTCAAAAGGCCGTGTCTTTGATTTAGATGTCGTTAAATTAGAAGACGGAAAATTAAGCAGTTTGAAGCGTGAAGAGGTTGGAATAGGAAAGCGTCAATGTTATATTTGCGACCGTCCAGCTAAAGAATGTGCTCGTTCTCGTAAACATTCAATTGAAGAATCACAAGAAGCAATCGCGAATATCCTTTTAGGATAAGCGATTTTCTATTGGGTTTTATGTGAACAGTTGAACATTCAAAGAACAGTTAAAAGACAGTTTAAATGTTGTTTTAATAGGATAACTATATTAAAATATAACTGTAAACGATTTCTTTATAGTTGTTTGGGGGATGTTTCACAAAATAATATATGTATGTAGGAGGAAAATATGTATTTAGCAATAATAGGTTTTATACTCATAATCATATTGATGTTTGTCTTAATCGGAGAGAAAATGTCTCCACCGATGGCTTTCATCATTTTACCACTGATCGCAGCAGTAATTTCTGGAGCAAGTATTGCGGATATAAGTTTATACGTTAACGATGGATTGGCGTCTATCTTAAACACTGCAGTTCTGTTCTTATTCTCGATCTCATTCTTTACATTAATGTCCGAACAGGGGTTATTCGACCCGTTAGTGGATTTTGTAATTAGTAAAGTTGGTAACAAAATCACTGCAATCTTTATCGCGGTTTTACTAGTTGCTGTTGTATCTCACTTAGATGGTAGTGGTGCTTCAACTTACTTAATTGTAATTCCAGCATTCAAACCAATTATGGATAAGTTAGGCGTTCGTCCAGTAGTATTTTTAGGAACAGTTGTTGGGCTAATGTCAGCGATGAATATTATCCCGTGGGGTGGGCCAACGATTCGAGCGGCTTCAGTTGCAGGGGTAGAGGTTTCGGATCTGTATTCATTTATCTTCCCAGCTGTTGTTGTAATGTTCTTATTAGCAATCGTGAATGCTGTTGTTAACTCACGTCGTAAACGTGAAGGTTCAGGTGTTGATGGAAACATTAATATTGCTGATTTAGCAGATAATGCTGAAGCAGAACCAAAAACAAGCAAAGGTCTTTACATCTATAACTTAGTTGTAACATTAATTATGTTAGCTTTATTATTCATTGATACTGGTTTACCAATGCACTTTATCTTCATGGTTGCATACGCATTCGCAATCTTAGGCAACTTTAGATCAGTTAAAGAACAAGGTAAGAAAATCCAAGAATATGGTAATAACGCTATCGTTATGACGATGACATTATTCGCCGTAGGTATCTTTATTGGTGTTATCGAAGGTTCTGGAATGGTTGAAGCAATGGCTACAACAATTATTAACGCATTACCAGAATTTATCGCACCACATACTCACTGGTTCTTAGCATTATTCTCAGTACCATTAATGATGGTTCTTGGTACAGATGCGTTCTACTTCGCATTACTTCCAATTGTAATCGGAATTGTAGAGCCATTCGGAATTTCAGCAGAGACAGTTGCTGCAACATTCTTAATTACAGGTACTTATGGTACTTACATCAGTCCAACAGTTGCTGCCAACTACGTTGGGGTATCATTGGCTGGTACAACCATTGGTGAGCATATTAAAGCAAACTTACCAATTATGTGGGCAGCAAGTATCATTACATTAATAGCTGCAACACTCTTAGGTGTCGTTCAATTCTAGAACCACATAGCAACAGACCGTTTTCATTAACAATAAAAACACACAGTCCGCTGTGTGTTTTTTCTTTGCAGATTTTTAAAGATTCGGGTGGTAACTGGAAGAATAGGCGAGAATTGTTCCATTTAATCACTTTAACCAGAACAATAATAAAATATTCTTCCATTTAATCGGTTTAACCGGAAGAATAAATAATAATTCTTCTACTTAACCACTGATTAGCCAATACAAAGAACACCTCCAAGCATCACTTGGAGGTGTTGATAATTATCACTATACTTATTTAGGTTTGTTCTCTTCAACAAATGCTTCAATACGGTCAACGGCTGTTTCTAGGTTTTCAAGATTTGCAGCATAACTTAGACGGAAGTAGTTTTTACCAGCTTCACCGAATGCTTGACCAGGGACTAGGCCGACTTTTGCTTCGTGAGCAACTTTAAGGCAGAAGTCCATGTCGTCGCCTTCAAACCAATCTGGAATCTTGATGAATAGATAAAAGGCACCGTTCGGTGTTGAAACATCGAAGCCCATATCGCGGAATCGGCCCAATAAGTAATCACGACGGATCTTGTATTCTAAGCGCATTTCTTCAATGGCTGCGTCACCTTCTTCTGAGTAAGCAGCAAGTCCAGCAAATTGTGCTTGCGTTGTTGGTGCATTGATTGCACCTTGATGAATAACAAAAATTTGTTTTAAGACATCTGCAGGCCCAGCCACAATCCCCATACGCCATCCAGTCATAGAATGCGATTTAGATGCACCATTGATTAAAATCGTGTGTTCTGGAAGATATTTAGCTACTGAGACGTGTTTGCCTTTGTAAGTTAACTCTGAATAGATTTCATCTGAAATCACCCAAATATCATGTTTTTTAACGACTTCAGCAAGGCCTTCGATTTGCTCAGCTGTATAAGTATGTCCTGTTGGGTTTGATGGGTGGTTCATTAGTAAGACTTTAATGTCTTTATCTTCAGTCAACACTATGTCTAAGCGTTCTGGCGTTAAGATGAAGTCATCTTCTGTTACGTCTACCGGTACAAATTCCCCACCAGCTAAGTTTACTTGAGTTTTGTAAACTGCATAGTTCGGCGCAGCGGTAACAACTTTATCACCAGGATTTAGTAATGCATATAGTGAAACGAAGATTGCTTCAGTCGCACCCACGGTTACAATAATTTGATCTTCAGCACGGTAATCTAGGTCGTACTTACGTTTTAAATAACCGCTAATTGTTTCACGTAATTCAGCTAACCCTTTTGAATGGCTGTATCCGTTAAAACTTTTATCGATAGATTGAATTGCTGCATCTTTAATGAAACGAGGTGTTGGAAAATCTGGTTCACCTAAGGTTAATTTAATTAAGCCTTCGATACCTGAAATTTTATCATTAAAGGCACGAATCGGACTCGGTTTAATAGATTTTAACGTTTCTTTTGTATTTCTTTTTGTCATATATATTCCTCCTGCGTATTGCATTGTATAGAATAAACTCATCTGATTTTAATCATAATAACAACATCATAATACCATAATTATTAAAATTTAGGAAGATTGAAGTGATAGTGTGCGTTTTAAGTGTTGTAGTTTTTTCTGTTTTTGATTATGAGAATTACATAAAGTGCATTGACATTATTCTCATTTTTAGATATGCTTACACACAGATAAAATAATACTAAACGCTATGAAATGGTAAGTAAGAAGTGACATCTTTCAAAGAGAGCTCGCAGATGGTGAAAGTGAGTAAAGAGATAGCTTGTGAACATGGCCATGGAGCGGTCATTCTGAAGATAAGTAAGAATGAACGGAAACAACCGTTAACATCGTCGCAGTATAAATATTTTCTTAGAGATTTGTACTGTATGAGGCTAGGCTAGTAATGGTTTGGCGAATTAAGGTGGTACCACGAACTTTTTATGCACATTCGTCCTTTTTTAAAGAGATGAATGTGCTTTTTTTTGTATAGATAGGAGGATAAAAAATTGATTGAATTAAAAGATATCGATGTTATTTTTAGTAATGATGACAAAGTTGTCACGGCGGTTAAAGACGTGAATATTACAGTTGATCGCGGTGAAATATTCGGAATTGTTGGCTACAGTGGGGCAGGTAAAAGTACCTTAGTACGTACGATTAACTTACTACAGCCACCCACACAAGGAACGGTTACGGTAAATGGACAAGAAATGCAAAAATTAAGTAAGAAAGAATTACGTGGAGCGCGTAAAAAGATTGGAATGATTTTCCAACATTTTAACTTAATGGATTCGCGTACAATTTTTGATAATGTCGCTTTTCCGTTAAAAGGAAGTGGCTTGAGTAAAGATGAGGTCGCTCATAAAGTGGCTGAGTTATTAGATCTCGTTGGTTTAGAAGAGAAGACAGATAATTATCCAAGTCAATTATCTGGAGGTCAAAAACAACGTGTCGCGATTGCGCGTGCCTTAGCGAATGATCCAGACGTTCTTTTATGTGATGAAGCAACAAGTGCCTTAGATCCCAAGACAACATCATCAATCCTAGATTTATTACGCAAATTAAACGAACAATTAGGTTTAACCATCGTGATTATTACACATGAGATGTCTGTAGTCAAAGACCTATGTCACCGCGTAGCTGTTATGGAAGACGGGCATGTATTAGAACAAGGTTCAATCGTTGATATGTTCACGAATCCACAGAAATCATTAACAAAAGAATTTATTAATACAGCTACCCATTTTGATCAAGAAATCGGTTTAGTCCTCACGCATCCAATGATTCAAAACATTGATGAGAATGGTGAGATTATTCGCTTGAGTTACGTTGGAGATGAAACAACGAAACCCATCTTAAGTAACTTAGTACGCGAATTTGATGTAAACGTCAATATCCTTTACGGACATGTGGAAATTTTACAAAATACACCGATTGGGAATATGTTAATCGCAGTCGAAGGGACATCAGAGAATGTTGATAAAGTGATTGAGCATCTTGAAAATAGTGATGTCAGTACACAAAGATTTAATGATTTAGTAAAAGAATACGTGAAGAGGGAGGGATAACATGAGCGAATTAGTCTTAACAATTGGAAGTAGTTGGAATGAAGTGTCGTCAGGTATTGTTACATTTTTAGAAACACACATTCCATATGCCTGGGAATTAAGAGAAGAATTTGTGGAAGCCATTTGGGAAACAGTTTATATGATGCTCGTATCTATTGGAATCGGTGGTTTAATCGGTTTGATACTGGGTATTATTATGACAGTGACTGGTTTCAATGGGATTTTAGAGAATAAAGTCGTTTATAAGGTCTTAGATTCATTGGTGAATATCTTCCGATCAATTCCATTTATTATTTTACTGGCCTTATTAATAAATGTAACAAGAGCGATTGTTGGAACAACGATTGGACCAACAGCTGCAACAATTCCAATTATTGTAAGTACGATTCCATTCTTTGCCCGTCAAGTCGAGATTGCCTTATTAGAGGTTAATCCAGGGGTAGTTGAAGCTGCTGAAGCCATGGGGTCATCAAGTTTTGATATTATTACGCGTGTTTATTTACGCGAAGGGCTAACAGCTTTATTACGTGTAAGTGCCTCAACAGTTATTAATGTCATTGGTTTAACAGCGATGGCCGGAACTGTTGGTGGGGGTGGATTAGGTACGATGGCTATTGCCAGAGGTTACCAACGTAGTCGTATGGACGTTATCCTAGTCGCTACTGTGTTAATCTTAATCATCGTATTTATTACACAATTAATCTTTAACTGGTTAATCCGAAAGACAGAACATTAAATTTAACAAAAGCAGGTACTTTAGAATCAATGGATTCGTAAGGTACCTGCTCTTTTTTAGTTCATTAAGTTGTAGTAGCTATTTCCTTGGATAAAGAATTGCGATTCTTCATAATGGTAGATAATTTTTGAATAATCAAACGGCACACCATTGGCCAAGTAAAAGATCGATTCGACTTGAATGCCTGGGTCGCCTTCTTGTAATTCTAAGTAAGCGGCATTTTGTTGATTTAATTTACCAACTCTGAGGTAATGGTCTAAGAAACTGATTTGTAGTTTTAGATTGTTTGTTAAGTAATTAAATACGGATTCTTCAGCGATTTGTTCATTCAAATACATCACGATATTTTTATCAAAGTAAGATTCTTCAATACAGAAGATGCGCCCCTCAATATAACGGAGTCGCTTCAAGTAATAAACCGGTTGATCGGCGTCGATTTGTAGATGTGCCTGAACGGTTTCAGACGGGATGACTTCTTTCAGTTCTAAAACTTTTGAAGTGAGGTCAAATTCACGCAGCATACTGTTGAAACCTTGAATTTCCATCATGTTAATATACCCTTTTTGGCGACGACCGCGCACAAAAATCCCGCTACCTCGCACTTGGTAAATGAGACCATGACTTTGTAATTCATCTAAAGCTTTGATGACTGTATTCTTGCTGACTTCGAATTGACTCACAAGCTCATCTAAGCTTGGTAACTTGTCACCTTGACGAAGATCTTTGTCTTCAATCAGGTTCATTATTTCTTTGGCTATGTATTCGTATTTAAGCATGTTATTAGTCCTTTACTTAGTTTGTTTGTCAACACTAATATACCATAGAAGCTTCACCTTGACAAAGTGTACGGGTATAATTATAATTATATCCGTACTGGTCAATATTTTTTAATAGAATGATGATTGACAAAGAAAGAGGAGGATATATTCATGAGTAAATTACAAAAAGATTTCTTATGGGGTGGCGCGGTAGCTGCCCATCAATTAGAAGGTGGCTGGAACGCTGGTGGTAAAGGGCCAAGTGTTGCTGACGTTATGACAGCAGGTGCTGCTGGTAAACCACGTGAAATTACAGAAACGGTTGAAGAGGGGAAATTTTATCCAAACCACGAAGCGATTGATTTCTATCATCGTTATAAAGAAGATGTGGCATTATTTGCGGAGATGGGCTTAAAAGCATTCCGTACGTCAATCAACTGGACGCGTATTTTTCCAAAAGGTGACGAGGCTGAGCCGAATGAAGAAGGGCTACAGTTTTATGATGATTTATTCGATGAATTATTAAAACATAACATCGAACCAGTTATTACATTAACTCACTTTGAGATGCCGCTTCACTTAGCGCATGAATATGGTGGATTTAGAAACCGTAAAGTCATTGATTTCTTTGAAAAATTCGCTGAAGTTGTGTTTAACCGTTATAAAGATAAAGTAAAATATTGGATGACTTTCAATGAAATTAATAACATGATGGATTATTCGAATCCAATCTTCTTATGGACGAACGTCGGGGTTCAAGTTAAAGAAGGCGAGAATCCTAAAGAAGTCATGTATACAACTGCGCATAATGTTCTTTTAGCAAGTGCAAAAGCTGTTGCGATTGGTAAAGAAATTAATCCGGATTTTGAAATTGGCGCAATGGTTTCTCATATTCCAATCTATCCAATCAATTCAGACCCTAAAAACGTGATGCTTGCTGAAGAATCAATGCGCCTACGTTACTTCTTCCCAGATGTTCAAGTAAATGGTTACTATCCAAACTATGCTCTAAAAGAATTCGAACGTGAAGGCCTGAATATTCCAATGGAAGACGGTGACGCAGATATTTTAGCTAATGGAACCGTTGATTATCTAGGGTTCAGTTACTACATGTCGAATGCGGTTGATATTAATAGCGGGCAAGGTGAAGATGAGGAAGCAAACGTTCACGGTAAGATTCCTTATCAAGTTGACAATCCTTACTTATCAGCTAGTGATTGGGGCTGGACAATTGACCCTGTTGGTTTACGTTATGTATTAAATCGCTTGTGGGATCGTTATCAAGTTCCTTTATTCATCGTTGAAAATGGTTTTGGAGCAGTAGACACGGTTGAAGAAGACGGCAGCATCCATGACCCAGAGCGTATTAACTACTTAAAAGGCCATATCGAAGAGTTAATTAAAGCAGTCGATTATGATGGCGTTGAATTAATGGGTTACACTCCTTGGGGAATTATTGACTTAGTTTCATTTACTACCGGTGAAATGAAAAAACGTTACGGAATGATTTATGTTGACCGTGATAACGAAGGGAACGGAACTCTCGACCGTTCGAAAAAAGATTCATTTGAGTGGTACAAAAAAGTTATCGCAACAAATGGTGAAGATTTAGAAGCTTAATTTAAGAAGGCTCGAACATGGGGGGATGTTCGGGCTTTTCTTGTTGTCTAACTCTCTCTTTCCTTAATAGACGACCTTTTTTTTCTATGCTACACTCAAAGGAGTTGAAATTTAAGTGAAAGAGGTTATTCGATGGATTATACTCTAATTTTAATGGTAGTTGGGGCGGTCTTTTTAGGCTCACTCATGCGTGCAACCTTTGGTTTTGGGGACTCAGTTGTAAGTATGCCCTTATTAGCGCTACTACCGATTCCATTTTCAGTATCGGTGTCATTAATTGGCCTAACAGGGATGACAACTGCATTGATGTCAATTCAAAGAGGTTGGAAAGATAAAGATCCAGTCGTGATTAAGAAATTAACACTCGCAACAATCATCGGGATTCCGGTTGGACTGATCCTAGTTCGCTTTGCAGAACAGTCAGTGATTAACTTAATCTTAGGGAGTGTCTTAGTTATTTATTCACTGTATTCACTCACGGCCTCACCCGCGCGTCGAGAATACTTACAAGCAAAATTTGAAAATCCAAATTACTCGTATCCATTCGGCTTTCTAGGCGGTATGTTAGGGAGTGCCTATAATATGAACGGTATTCCAGTGGTACTTTATGCTGCGGCCCGTGATTGGACGCCACGTCAGTTTCTCGGAACAGTTCAATCTCATTTCTTGATCTCGAGCGTATTTGTTATTTCCGGTCATGCTTTAAGTGGCTTTTGGAATTTGGATGTGGCTATTTACTTCGCCTTTTCAGTTCCAGTCGTTGCTTTAGCCATGTATATCGGAAGAAAAATTTACAACAAAATAGACACTGACAAATTTAGAACTTATATTTTTATTATGATTCTAATTCTAGGTGCAGTTAATATTGGTAATTTTATTCAAGCGGTGTAAGCAATGAGATGGAGCGTTTTTAACTAAACGCTCTATTTTTTATCGTGATTTGTGTATATGGTGTATTATATGATATAATACAACTAAGGAAGAAAGAAAGAAGTGAATCGAAGGGGTGAGAATATGTTAATGGAGATAGATTTATCAGCGGAAACACCGATATACCAACAAATTCGCGATCAAGTTGTTTTGGGAGTCGGGCGCGGGGATTTAAAATATGGAGAAAATTTACCAAGCGCAAGACAACTTGCTCAAGATTTGGGCGTCAATCCAATGACGGTGAACAAGGCTTATCAAACCTTGAAGCGGGAAGGTATTATTGTAGTGGACCGTCGGGTTGGAACAAAAGTGCGAGAGAATCCAGACGATATTATTGAAAGTGAGTATTTAAACCGACTGGAAGTGACTTTGGCAGAAGGCTTAGCCAAGACGGAAGATAATCAAGCTCTTAAAGAAAAAGTCATGTCGATGTTAGAAAAATTAATTGAAGGGAGAGAGAATCAATGATTTTAATGACGATTATTCTAATCCTAGTCTTTGTAATGATGATGAATTACGCCGTCAGTTACCAAAATTTCAAAATATTTGGCCTGTCTTTTGCGCCAGAACATGCTGAAACAGATGAAGTTAAGACATTACAACGCCAGTTTAGAGTGACTCAACTAATTATAGGAGCCGTCTTTATTGGCTTGTCATTCTTGGTGAGTTTGGATCTATTCCAAGGGTTGCGAGATTTTATGTGGATACTCATATTATTTAGTTATTTTGTCTTATCTTATGTGCCAGTATCAATTTGGCAAAGAAAATTCATGGTCTTAAAGCAGGAAAAGGGTTGGATATATGAAACACAAAAACGCGTGGTCGATATCAGTGTGACCCGAGAAAAAGGAAAAGCAGCGCCAAGCAAGAAATGGGCATGGCTCATTTGGTTACTGAGTTGGGTGCCAGTAATCATGGCATGGGTCGCTCAAAGTTCAGGAAGTTTCCTTCTGCCTTTAATCCTTGTACCGCTAACGCTCATCGTGATACCCTTGTCTTATGATATGGTGATTAGCAGTAAGACGCCGTTTGTGTCCAAAGATAGCGAAGTGACCCAAGCTTACATGCGTCATTTTGAAAGAAATAATGCGGTGAGTTACTTGGAGATGAGTTTAATGGTCAATATCTTCTTTATTGCTTTCACAGCACTCATTCTCTTTAATCCATCGGATCTGTGGCTAATCCTATTATTGGGTGTGTTCTTACTAGCCATTGTTGCTTTAATGGCCCAAACAACTCAGAAAAATAAAGACCTCCAAGCAAAATTCTTTGATCAAGCGGAATGGCAAATGCCTGAAGAAGAAGGCCAGTATAAATGGGGTGCCTACTATAATCCAAATGATTCCAGATTATTCGTGCCTAAACGTATATCCGGAATGGGTACGACAATTAATGTCGCTCATCCAGCTGGAAAGGTCATCATGGCGATCCTCGGAATCTTAGTCGTCGGTATTATTGGGCTCGTTCTGATGATGAGTCTGTCAGAATATGATGTTTCAATCCAAGCAGATACGGTTGCCGTCGAAGCACCGATGTACGGACTTGAAGTGGCCTATGACCAAATCGAATCGATTGAATTAAATGAAGGTCCGTTAGAAGGCTCACGCACAAATGGTTTTGGTGGAATGGAGAAACGCTTTGGTTATTTTAACTTAGAGGGTTACGGACCAGTAGAACTCTTCATCTATGACAGTCATCCTTACCACATCGACATTCAGTTTAGTGACGGGGAGTCACCAGGGTGGTTGATCTTTAACCAAACGACGCAAGCAGAGACTGAAGCCGTGTATCAAGCATTAGTAGAACAATGGGAAATGAATCAGTAGTAAAACGAACCAAGCACTTTAGGGTGTTTGGTTTTTTTAATATGTTCAATAATCGATCATTCGAAAAAAATACGAGTGATCGATTATGGCTAAACGATCATTCGAAAACAATACGAGTGATCGATTATGACTAAATAAGCATTCGAAAAAAATTCGAGTGATCGAATATGGCTAAACGATCATTCGAAAAAAATTCGAGTGATCGATCCCGGCTAAACGATCATTCAAAAAAATTCGAGTGATCGATCCCGGCTAAACGATCATTCAAAAAAATTCGAGTGATCGATTCCGGCTAAACGATCATTCAAAAATAATTCGACTGCTCGATTCCGACTAAACAAGCATTCGAAAAAATCCAACAGCGGAATTAATCCAAAAAAGTACACCCACAAAAATTTTGTGAGTGCACTTATACCAATTATTCAGTTGGTACTTCCCCATATTCACTCAATGCAGTGGTAATAGCATTTCCTTCGTCATCAAAGATATATTCAGAAGCGATTTCACCAATCTCAGGGGCATAGAAGTAGCGTTGTACTTCACCTTCTGGCATAACTGTTTCGATCACAAAGACATCATGATATGTCTCACACTCGACTTCATGTTCAGTGAGAATATCAGTAACTGTAAACTCTTGCTCATCGCGGTAACCTCTTTTAAATGTGTCTCCAACCGCTAACTCGACTGGGAAGAATGTCGCGACTTGCTCATCTAGGGAGTCTTCGTGATAACGGAAGTCCTCAGCTTCATACGAATTTGGAAAGTAAGCTAATTCGATGACGCCATCTTGAGTCAGCTGATAAACGTAAGAGACTGTATTACCAGTATTAGCGCGACTTACTTGGTAAATCCCGTCTTCATCGGGTTCATAATCTAATGTTAATGTAAAAGGAGCAAACTCCATGCCTTCTCCTTTGTAATCGTAATAGGGATAGAATAAGCCAGGTGCGTAGTCGCTAGTATCAACGCTTTCAATTGCTTCTTCAGCGGTCACTGCTGAGCTGGGACTTGTAAAGAATACCGCAGCGAATAGAATAGACGCTAGAATCCGTTTGAGTGTGCTCTTTTTCATAATTGAATCCCTCTTTCTAAAATGCGCTCGAGTTTGAAATTGCCACAATTTTTTGACATATCTCTCCTCCTTTTAACTGAATTCTACTATAAACGAGTCACTATCTAAAATAATATCCATTTTATAGAAATATTAATCGTCTCACAAGTAAGCGTATACATTTTGTGTTATAATGAATATATAAGATATACAGGAGGTGTGTAAAATGTTACAAGAGTATCAACGTATTTTAGTTGCGACGGATGGTTCTGAAGGTGCTGATTTGGCTTTAAACAAAGCAGTAGCGATTGCTAAACGGAATAATGCTAAATTATTTGTTTTACACGTATTAGATACACGCGCAATCCAAGCGACATCAAGTTCGGATATTCACTTTAGAGAAGCATTAAGAACTCTAGGAGACCGTGTGATGGAAGAAGCAAAAGATTACGCAACGGGTCAAGGTTTAACGGAAGTTGAGACAATTCTTGAGATGGGATCACCAAAATCGATTATTGCGGAAGATATTCCGAAACGCGAAGGGATTGATTTAATCGTTATGGGTGCCAAAGGTATGGGAGCCATTGAAAGATTCTTTATGGGATCTGTATCTGAGAATGTTATTCGCCACGCAGCGTGTGACGTATTGGTTGTAAGACCCGATGAACTATAATAAAAAAACGATTCATGTTGAGAAAGGGACCAAACAGTGTATTTAAATAGTCAATAATGCCTACTAGATCAGAAGATTTAGTAGGCATTTTTTTGAAATGTAATAGCGTTTATAATCGAATCAGTTGCATATTTACCTCCAAATGTATTAACCTTAAGGAATAGAGATAAAACTAAATTTTAAGGAGTTATATATGTTTTCAATAAATGGGAAAGAATTTATATGGAAGGCGTTAATGTCTTTAATTGGTATTACCCTCATCAGTTTTGGGGCCGCATTGAGCCAAACAATGAATATGGGCTTGGATCCATTCACTGCGATTAACACAGGTGCGAGTGAGTTACTTGGCTTTACTTTGGGGAATTATCAGTTATTTGTCAATGCTGCGATTTTGGCAATTATTTTGTTTTTTGACCGGAAGATTATTGGCTGGGGGACGATTTTCAACTTAGTGCTTGTTGGTTACATGATTGAATTCTTTATCAGCATGTTAGAGTCATTCATAGACCCAACTCAATTTGCCTTTATCGTTCAGCTTTTAATCACAGTGGTCGCGATTTTAATCTTTACTTTCGGTGTCGCTTTATATATGGCCGCTGATCTTGGGGTATCACCCTATGATGCGATTGCGCCAGTCATCACTGACCGCGTTTCAGCGAGTTACAAAACTGTCAGAATGATTCAAGATATAGTTGTTGTAATTACTGCGTGGATTCTTGGGGGTCCGGTTGGCGTTTCAACCTTCATCACTGGTTTCCTTGCTGGTCCGTTGATTGATTTCTTTTCAAACCGTTTCACAAGGAAACTAACCGACAAAATCGAAGCACAAGCATAAAAAAGGACGCCTATCTCAGGCGTCTTTTGCTTTTAAGAAAATATATCATCTGCATTTTCTTTCTCAACTTGAACCATTGTATTCATGCGTGACAATTCACTCATTGGAATTGGATGGCCTGCTTCATTTAAAGCATCGGCGAATAACTTGTAATAACGTCCCTCGACGTCAACCACATCATCAGCGTCTTTAACCCAAATCCGTATTTTATAGATGAGTCGTCCGTGTTTGTCTTTCATCAAGCCAATAAAATCCGTCGTGTCATTAATTTGATCATCGGACTCGATGACTTGACGGTAAGTGTCTTTAAGTAACTCTTCATAGGCCGCAAAGTTAATATCTGTGGGAATCAATAAATCCAAATCAATTCGGACTGCTTCGCGCGACAGATTTGACAATTCTTGAATATTTCCATTGGGTATAAAATGATGAATCCCGTTATAATCGCGAATCACCGTAGTTCGCACCCCAATACTGTAAATGCGCCCTTCATAACCGTTAATGACGATGTGATCACCCACATCAAATTGGTGTTCAATCAAGATAAACAAACCATTCACCAAATCTGAAACTAAATCCTTCGCTCCTAAACCAACCGCCAAACTCGCAATCCCAGCTCCAGCAACTAAAGTTCCCACTGGAATGCCAAGTATTGAAAGTACGCTGTAACCAACGAAGAAGTAAAATGTATAAAGAACGATATTCAGCAATAGTCGTTGAATCGTATTGTTTCTTGAAAAATTATAAAACTTAAAGCGCTTTGTGTTTTCAAAGTAAGTTGTAATAATTTTCACAACTAACATTCGCACAAGCCATAAAGCCGTAACGGTTAAAATAATGCGAAGAACGGTTGAGAGACCGTCCTCTAATAAAGCCTGAAAATCAATGGATCGAAAGATGTTCCTGAACGCATCTCTTATATATGTCATAGACGAGCTCCTTTCCTTAGATGTTTATTTATTGGGCTTGCGTAGCGTCGTGCTCGACTACGATGTACCGCAAACCAATTTCCGTAGAGTCGTGAGTGAGCACGACGCTCTGCAAAGCCAACTTAATTATGTTTGCCTTACATTCATTATAGGTTAAATTTAATAAGCATTTCAAATTAGACGCGTAAGTAAGTGTTCACAGTGTCTCACCTCATTATTTTCAGTTTATGTTAGAATGAAAGCAAAGAGGTGAGACAAGTGAACAATCTAAATTCAATTACACGAGGCATCAGTGCTGTTATTATCATTGGTTCATTTATTGCACAAATGAATGATCTCATATCAAGGCATATCTTCACTTCGCTACTACTCTTGGCTGTTTCAATCCCACAACTGTATACAGCCTGGGAAATTTATTATAAAAACAATAAAAAATGGAACCTCACTTCAATTGCGATGACCATTCTAGGAGTGTTCTGTATTATATCAGCAGTAAGTATCTATATTATTGGTTAAAAATGACCTTGCGGTTCATCGTGACTCAGCGCGATGGACCGCAAATCTGTTTCCGTGGTGTCGTGATCGCCCACGACGTACCGCAAATTCAAATGCGTAGTGTCGAGCTCACTCACGACGTACCGCAAACGAAAATACGGAGCGTCGTGCCACCACACGACGCCCCGAAAACCAAAAAACCCACCTCAAATCATCAATTTGAAGTGATTTTTCTCTATTATTTAGTCGCGCGCAATAAAAAGCGCGAACTATTCTGATCTTCAAAGAATATATCTGCTTCTACATTCGCAAAACCCGCTCCTTGAACTTCTTCAGCCAACTGATTCATGTCGAAGCCGTGTCCATGACCTTGTTTACCCATTTCAATCAGTAATAATTGGCCGTCTTCATTCAACTGTTCAAGTAGCGACGCTAACAATGCTTGATAATTAGGAATGTGGTGCAAGACAAGTGACATAATAATCGTATCGACTTTTTCAGGAAGTTGAATACCTTTTTCAAAATCCATCAAGCGGACAGAGGCATTGTGTGCGGATGTCTCAGCAAGTTTCAACTCGACTTGTTCCAGCATTTTCTCAGACCCGTCCACAAATAACATTGAATCCACGTCCTCAAGTAATTCCAAGCCGACTAAGCCGGTTCCGCAGCCTAAGTCGACCACTTTTTCCGAGCGCTCATCATTTAGAAAAGGGCGGATGGCTTCAGTTGCGAGCTCAGCCATTTTAATATTATTTGATGAGTCGTAGTGCGATGCTAGTTGGTTAAATTTGTGTATATGATTCATTCAATTCTCTCCTTAAATGCGATTAAAATTCGCTTGACTTGCTTGGGCGATAATACCAATACCGGCCATATGACCTTGACTGGCAGAGACGATGAGCTGAGAAGGACCCGTAATTTCACCAGCAGCATAGATGCCTGGGATATTTGTCTGTCCCATCATATTCGTCACAACAAAGCCAGCTTCACTCACTTCCAGATCCAGTTGCTCAATAAATGGCATCGGGTGTTTTAATTCTGTCGTAATAAAACCTCCCGTACGCTCAAGAATCTCACCACCTTCAAAATGGACACTCTCAAGTTGCCCGTCAGAACCCTTTAATTCACGAATCGTATCTTCGATAAGTCGAATGTTATTTCCCTCTAAGAGTGCTTTTTGTTCTGAATCAAAGACCACCAATCCATTAGTAGCAACAACTAAGTCATCAGTCCAGTTGGTTAATAATTGAACCACATGCAAGGCTTGGCTAGTCTCTGCGATCAGGACAAGTGGTTGTTCCTTCATTTCCCAACCGTCGCAGAAAGGACAAGAGAATAAACTGCGTCCGTAATATTTCTCAATATCTTCCACTTTAGGGAGCGTCTCTGATAAACCAGTGGCTAAGACGATATTCTTAGTGCGGATGAATTCACCAGCGTCGGTCGTTACTTCGAAAGTCTCGTCTTCTTTTCGCTCAATGGACTTAACTCTACCTGGTTTAACTGAGATATTTGGGTATTTAAGCAAGTCGCTTCGACCTGCCAATCTAAAGTCTTCAGGTGTGATCCCATCCCGAGTTAGAAAGGCGTGGGATTCTTGAGTGACCGCGTTTCTCGGCTTCTCATCGTCAATCAACACAACTTCCATGCGACCTCGTCCCGCAACTAAAGCCGCACCCATTCCAGCAGGGCCACCACCAATAACTAATACATCAATCATATTTTCTCCTCCTATTAAATCTATTAAAGACCTTTAATGTCCAGAATTACTCCAACATTAGCCTAATGCTAATGTCTTGCGTGCACTTCTTTTAAAATGTCTCCGATTGTCTTCTGCGCCAAAACTTCCTGCATCTTAACTTCAGCCTCAGAAATCGCATTTTCAATTAAACATTCGTGATGATGCGTACTTTCATGAGTCATCGTACAATTTAACATGGCTTCCTGTCCCTCGACCGCTTGAATAATATCTAAAAATGAACATGAATCAGGTGATCCAAGTAATTGGTAGCCGCCATTAACCCCAGGCGTTGACGTAATGAGCCCGGCTTTAGATAATTTAGTCAAAATCTTAGACAAATAGCTCGACGACAGATGTTGGCGACTAGCCAAATCCTCAACCCGAACCGCTTCACGATCCGACTCCATAGCTAAATGAACCATCGAATGCAGGGCGTAATTCGTTGCTTTTGAATATTTCATAACATGGCCTCCTTAATGAAAGACTCAATTTGTCTGGAATTAAATATAAAGGAAATAAAAGACAAAAGTAAGAAAAAAATAACAGGAACTATAAAAATAGTCCCTGCTAAATTATAAATCTTCACTAAACTCCAACGCTTTTTCAGTGAAATAAGTCATTTCCTTAGCTAAATTCCCGCGCAAATCAGGAATAGAAGCCAAGATTAGTTTCTTATCTTCCACAACTAAATTCCCATCAACAAAGACATGGCTCACATTCGATGCATTCGCAGAGTAAACCAAAGCACTGTAAACATCGAAAACCGGGAACATATTCACCGAATCAGTTTCAACTAAGACAATATCAGCTTTTTTCCCAACTTCAATCGATCCGATTGAGTCTGACATCCCAATTGCTTCAGCTCCTCCTAGAGTCGCTAAGCGAACAATCTCTCGTGCTGGGAAGGCAGCACGGTTTCCAGTATGAGTCTTATGAAAATTCGCCACCATCCGCATTTGCGTGAATAAATCAAGCGTGTTTCCACTACTAGGACCATCCGTTCCCAAACCGACAGCTAAACCCGCCTCCAACATTGAAGAGAGTGGTGCCACGCCTTTAGCTGATTTCGTATTCGCGCCGATACAATGCGCGACTGAAACTTGCTTTTCTTTCATTAAGGCGATATCCGAATCAGCCACGAATATACAATGAGCAGCCAAGGTTTTCTCATCTAATACGCCGAGCTGACTTAAATATTCAACGGGTGTTTGACCATACTCTTCACGGTATTTATCCATCTCAAAAGTCATTTCACTCAGGTGAATGGAGAAAGGAATATTATATTTGCGAGCCAATTCACTCGCAGCAATGAGCGACTCATCCGTATTGGTATAAGGCGCGTGAGGCGCAACCGCAGGGGTAATGCGGTCGTGATTTAACCAACGTGGAATAAAATCTTCGCTATAAGCTAAGCCACCAAATTCAATCTCACTGTCCGGACTTTTATCGATGACAGATTCGCCCAATATCGCGCGAGCATGCATTTCATCTGTTGCTACTGCAATTTCTTCTTCAAAATAATACATATCAAAAAAAGTTGTCACTCCAGCAAGTTGCATTTCTGCAATGGCATATTTAGCACTATGGTAGGCTAATTCCTTCGTCATGCATTCATGCTCTAAAGGAAATAAGAAGCGCGTTAACCGGTCGGGTGTGTCGTCTCCAAGCGATCTAAAAGGAATCATTCCTACATGCGTGTGGGTATTCACCATACCTGGCATAGCTATGGCACCATTTCCGTCAATCACTGTATCGAAATCCGTCTCAGAAGGAGCTTGACTAGCGTCGCCAAAGCCCACAATTTGCGTACCGTCAATCGTTAAAAAGGCGTCTTCGAATTGTGTAAATTGTGCGTCCATGGTAATTAAATGAATGTTTTTGATTAATGTTTTCATGCTTAATCCTCCATTAATGGAATCAGTTGATGTGTATGTACATCCATCATACCAAAGTCTGTGATTTTTATTTGAGGCGACACTGGAAGGGATAGCGTAGAAAAAGACATAATTTCATTTGTATTGTCATATCCTAAATGAATCATGGCCTGGCGCACCGCTTTTAAATCGCGACCAATCTCAGGTAATGCTTTATCGCTTATGATTCCACCAATCGGCAGGGGACAAGTTGCGACAACTTCTCCGCCTTGCGCAACAACATAAGCCCCATTCAGACGTAAAACTTCGCGTTGCGCCTGTAAGATATCTTCACTTGATGTTCCCATGACCATTAAATTATGATGATCATGTGCCCAAGTCGTTGCGACAGCACCTTTGTCACTCAATGCGCCTTCTACGAGCCCATAACCAACTTGTCTATTTTTCCCATATCGTTCTTGAACAATAATTAATGACAAGCCGCTAGCTTCCCAATCCAAATAGCCATTCTTCACTTTAACCGTTCGCTTCACATGTTCGGTAAAGGTCCCGACAGATTGAATTTGAATCACATTACACATCACTTCAGACACATCTTCACGCACCGGAATTCGTAAATCATCGAGGGTGAGTTCAGCACAGTTAACAGACGAATAGAAGTGGCTTGGAAAGTCTAAAGCCTCTTGATCAAAAGCCAAGGCATCACCAGCTTGATGAACTAACCGGCCATCTTTATAAACGCAGTCAATCTCGAAAGTATCCAAATTATTCAACAGAATAAAGTCCGCTTTTAACCCACTCGCAATGGCACCACGGTCTTGAAAGCCCATCCGACGTGCCGGCGTGTATGTACTCATATAAATGGCATCGACCGGGTCTAAGCCTTCCTGAATACCAAGACGCAAGTTGGCGTTCAAATGTCCCTCTAACAAATCATCCGGCATAATATCATCAGTAATTAAAGCGACATGTTCAAAGAACTGATGTTCATTAATTACCACAATATTCTCTTTTGTTAGTGATTTCTTTTGCAACTCAATAAAAATCCCACTCCCAATCTTTTCTAGAATCGATTCAGGGGATTGGTGGGTATGGTCGGCATTTAAACCGGCATATATAAACTTAGCTAAGTCCTCACCTTCAACGCGAGGAATATGGCCTTCGAGAGGCATGAAAGGTTTGTTTGTCTGCGCGGTTTGTAGAATATTTCGAATCAGTGAATCTGGCTCTGAAGTGATGCCTTTAAAGTTCATGGCTTCGCCTAAAGCAATTACTTTTGGATGTTCCAATAACTCCGTCACTTCAGCGACACCGATCATTCCACCAGTTGTTTCGCGTTCGGGAACCGTCGACGGAACCGATGAAGGAATCGCGTAGAAGATATCCATTACCGTGTCTTGTGCCATAAACGCATAGATACCTTCAATGCCAAAGACGTTCGCAATCTCATGAGAGTCTGCAACCACCGTGGTCACGCCATGAGACAGGGCAGCTCCTGAGAATGTCGAAGGAGGAATCATAGAACTTTCAATATGCATGTGAATATCAATCAAACCTGGAACAATAAATTTACCTGAGACATCTACAATTTCTTTCGGTTTCAAATAACGCAAATCAATCTCTTTAATATAGTAGAAATGGTCGCCAATTATCGCGATGTTTTTTTGTTCAAAGCATTTTAAGAAGGCATTAAATACGTGCCCATTTTCAATGAGTAAATCAATCAATTTATTCAATCCTTTCAAGAACAATGAGAAAAAGATGAAACTTCAGGTGACTCCCCGAAATTCCATCTTTTTAAAAGTAAGCTAAAGACTATTGGTTCATCAATTCATTCCAAGTATTAATCCACTCGTCTAAGTTCTCGTTAACAAAAGTAAAGTCAATGGCTTTTGCACGTTGAGCAACGTCACCGTAAGTTTTGTTTGCGGCAGTTTCTTCATCTAATTCAACGTCCGCATTTGTTGGAGCTTCGTTTAATGAGCTGGCTGTTTGTGTTTGTAATTCTTCACTAAGTTTCCAGTTAATGAAAGCATAAGCCGCTTCTTTATTTTCTGAAGAAGCAACGACGTTTAAAGTATTAAAGTTTGCGTAAGTTCCAGATTCAGGGACAATGAATTGCACATCTGGGTTTGCTTCAGAAATAATTGGGTAAGCAAAGTCACCAACAACGGCTGCAACAATTTCACCAGATTGGAAAAGGTTCGCTAAGTCAGATGATTTTGTATAAGTTTTTGTAATGTTTGGTTTTAAGTCTGTTAAAGCTTGGAAAGCCGCTTCACCATTATCAGTTGTAATATCAACACCTGCGTGATCACTTGCAACGTGTAACATCGCTGGACCAAACGTTGTTGTAATATCTGGAATCGAAATCTTACCTTCTAAAGCAGGATCCCATAAATCAGACCACTCATCGATAGTCATGCCAGCCGCTTCTTCATTGTAGATAATTCCGATACTATTCATTGTATAAGGCGCTCCAGCTGAATCCACAGCATCTTGGGCACCGTCTACTAATAAAGCTAAATTCGGTACTTTTTCTTCGTCTAAAGGCTCAAACATTCCTTCAGCAACCCCTGAAGCTGCGTTGTTTTGAGAAAGTTCAATGACATCAATCGTTGAGTGTGGGTTGTTTTGTAACTTTGTGAAGCGTTCGCTTGAATTCCCAACTTCGTGCGTAATATTAATGCCTTCTGCTTCAGTAAATGGAGCAAAGACGTCAGATTGAATCACATCTTCTGAAATCGCAAAGGTTGAGACAATTAATTCACCGTTATCTTGAGCAGACGCTGTGTCTGAAGTAGAAGCAGTGTCAGAGTTACCACAAGCCGCAAGGACCATAACTGATGTTAAAGCTAATACAGATGTTTTAATAATTTTCATTATATATTCTCCTTTAAGAATGTTTTTAAACTAAAATTAATTTTTCTGGTGTTAGATAGAGAGTGACTTGATCGCCACTTTGATACAGAGTTTGTGAATCATCATTGACAATTAACTTACCAACCGGAGTCTCCACTTCGTATTGGTAACTTTTACCTAAGAATGTTCGAACTAAGATCTTACCCACAATTGTATTTTCTTCTGAAGTTGCTTGGTCAATGATTTGAATATCATCTGGGCGAATCGTCGCCTTCACTTCTGCACGGTCTAAGTCCGCTTGAGTTGTATGAATCGCGGTACCGTTATCAGTAACGTAAGCGCCGCTTGCTTGTTTCGTAAGATTAATAAAATTCTCAAAGCCAATAAAACGAGCAACAAATTCAGTTTTAGGGTGATTATAAATTTCTTCTGGTGTTGCATATTGTTCAATGACACCTTGATTCATCACGGCAACTTTATCTGAGATTGAGAAACACTCTTCTTGATCATGGGTTACAAAGACAGTTGTAATACCTAATTGTCTTTGAATTCGTTTGATTTCCATACGCATAGAGACACGTAATTTAGCGTCTAAGTTACTTAAAGGCTCATCTAGTAATAATAACTTCGGCTCAATAACTAAAGCGCGAGCTAAGGCAACCCGTTGTCTTTGCCCACCAGATAACTGTTTAGGGTAACGGTCAGCAAAGTCAGCTAAGCCAGTCACTTCAAGCATGGCAGTGACTTTTTCTTTAATCGTCTGTTTGTCTACTTTTTGCATTTTTAAACCGAAGGCCACATTTTCAAAAATCGTTAAATGCGGGAACAGGGCGTAAGACTGGAAGACCATCCCGAATTGGCGTTTATGTACGGGTGTAGCAGTTAAATCTTCGTTATCTACTGTAAACTGCCCATCATTAGGATCAATTAATCCAGCAATGACACGCAAAGTTGTTGTCTTTCCACAACCCGATGGACCGAGCAGTGACACAAGTTCTCCGTTTTCGATGGAGAGATTTAAATCTTTTAATATTTCTGTCTTCCCGTCATAACTGACGCGAATGTCGTTCAAATTAACAAAAGCCATTGTATTGGCGTCCTCCTTATTAAGATATTGAAGCGAGACCTAAAGTCTTCTCAATAATAATCATTAAGAAAATTGTCAGTAGCATTAACAGAACAGATAATGCCGAAACTGTTGGATTATAGTTATATTCGATATAACCCATTAAGTTCGTAGGTAAGGCTGTAAAGCCCGGGCCCGTTAAAAATTGTGACACCGGTATGTTATTGAATGAATTAATAAAGGCTAACATAAAAGCAGCGTAAATACCTGAAGTAATATTAGGTAAAACGATCTTAAAGAAGGCTTCCAAACGTGTACAACCTAAAGTCCAACTTGCTTCTTCAAGGGACATATCCAATTGCTCTAAACTTGAACCCACAACACGAATAATGTAAGGCAAGCTAATTAAGAAATGTCCTAAAAGCAAACCAATGAAAATTGGAATTTGCATCCGAATCACAATAAACTGAAACAAAGCGAAACCAACAACCACCCCAGGAATAATCGTCGGGGACAGGAAGAAACTCTTCAACCGTTTCCGGCCGGGAAAATCATAACGCGACAAGGCATAAGCAGCGGGGACACCAATAATTAAGGCTAAGAGCGTCGCCAGAAATGAAATACGCAAGCTCAACCAAAAACTCGTTAGAAAGCCACCCGTTGTAAAGACATTCGCATACCAATCTAAGGTAAAACCTTCAATCGGGAATTGAATCGTTGGCTTCTCACCAAAAGAGGTCACAATGATAATGAATAAGGGGATAAATAGAAATAGAAAAACAGGAATGACAAAGAGTTTCAAGCCAAATTGTTTACGCATTAAGATCGCCTCCTCTACGGTCAACCATATTCGCAATGGCATTAAAGACATTCATGACAAGGATCGTTGTGACAATCATAATCAAAGCAATCACGCCAGCACTTTGCCAATTACCTAAAGACATTGCTTGTTGATAGAGGAAAGTTGACATCATCATATTCTGATTCCCACCTAATAATTGTGGTGTCGTATAAGCAGTGAATGTACCGGTAAAGACTAAGATACTCCCCACAATGACACCGGGAATACTTAAAGGCCAGATAACTTTTATGAAAGCAATAATCGGATTCGCTCCTAATGTCTCGGCTGCTTCGATCATTTCGGTATCAATGTTCTCTAAGATCCCCACTAAAGTCGTAATCATTAATGGCAAGAAAAGATAGATTGAACCAATCACAATCGCAAACTCTGTGTACAATAACTTCACCGGTTGTGAGATAAACCCCGTATTCAGTAAGAATTGATTCACAATCCCATTCGTACCTAAAATATTAATCCAGGCAAAACTTCTCACAACAGAATTCGTTAATAAGGGAAAGAGAACGAAGCCCATCAAGAGCGAACGCCACTTCTTGCCTGTGCGAGAGATGTAATAAGCCGTTGGCAAACCTAAGATAATTGTGAATAAGGTGACGATTAAAGACAGCTTAACGGTCCGCCATAGAATACTCAAATTGAAACTACTTGAGAAGAATGACGCATAGGATTCAAAGGTAAAAGCGCCATCATAAAATGTCGGCCAAATAATAGATAACAAAGGCATGACTAGAAAGACAACTAACAATATGAATCCCGGTGTAATCACAATGTACGGGATTTGTTTAGAAGACAAAAATAATTCCTCCTTAAAAAGTAAAATACTCTACTCAAGGAGTATAACTTTTCGTGAGAATATCACAAGAGATGACGAATAATCAAGAGTAATAAAACGACGAACGTTCGTGTTTTTGATAAAGAGTAAGCCAGAGAGAATTTTCATATATTATATAACTGACATATGATTTGATTTTCATGTGAAGCGAAATCATTACACTTAACGTAAAGGAGTTGGCAGTGATGAATCAAATAAAAGAACATAATCACGAGGCTTACAATGATGTAAATTGTAATTTTATTTTGCATTAAATTTAAGAGGTGCTTTGCACTAATAAAATAAAAAAGACTATTTCTGGGGAAAATAGTCTTTTTTCTATGTTTGTTATTGAAAGTTTACTTATAAGAAATAGTAGTTTTTAATTGCTCGGAAACTCCAAAGTAACAAATATTTACTTTTTCTTAGTAAATTTTAAATGCGTGATTATTGAAATAGTCAATATTCTCGTATGAAAATTCATTTAAAAATTGGTTAATCCATTATTTATTGAAAAATGTATCTTTTAATCGCAGATTATCTAAAAAGGACGGCAGATCCTCAAATGGAACTGCCTCCCTTTTCTGTATATTATCCTGCACAACAAGATAATTTTGAAACATCGTTATTATAGCCAAGTGCTGCAAGTTTCAGTCCTTCTGCCATCGTTAAATAGGGCGCCATTGTGTCTGTTAAATCCTCGACTGTTAAGCCAAATTTAACAGCTAAAGTTCCTGCATAAATGACTTCGCCTGCATTTTCAGCAACAATATGAACGCCTATTATTTGTTGATTTTGAGCGTTGATAACAAGCTTGATTAACCCAGTTGCATCATGATTAACTAGGGCCCTTGGTACATTATCTAAATCTAAGATTGACGTTTTAACATCTATTCCCTTATCATTTGCTTGTTCTTCTGTTAAGCCAACAGTACCTACTCCAGGATTTGTAAAAATAACACCAGGAACAACAGACAAATCAATTTTCCTATTTAAGCCCCCGACTGCATTGTCCGCTACAATCTTACCTTCATGCGCGGCTACATAGACAAATTGAGGACCTAATGTAACATCTCCTGCTGAGTAAATGTGTTGATTGCTTGTCTGACCAAAATCATTCATCATGATTTCATTATTTATCCCTATTTTTACACCAGCAACATCTAAATTTAAGGCTTCAGTATTCGGTTTTCTACCTGTCGCAATTAATAATTGATCCGATTCAAAAGTTTTTTGCCTACCATTTTTTGTGACTGTCAACTTTTTTATGTCTCCATCTTGCTCAACCCATTCATAATTAATCCCAGTAATAACCTGGATGCCTTGTTCATGAAGTGCTTTTTCGACTGTTTCTGAAACTTCTAAATCATAATCTTTTAATAGTCGTTCGCTTCTTTGTATGAGTGTGACTTTAGAACCTAAGTTGTGGAACAATTGACCGAGTTCTAGTCCAATATAACCCGAACCAATAACGGTTAATCTTTCTGGTACTTCATCTAGCTCTAATAAAGTTGTACTCGTTAAATAATCTATCTTTTCAATGCCGGGAATTTCAGGAATAAAAGAAGTTGCGCCCGTGGCGATCAGGAAGCGTTTTGCTTTTAATTCTTCTCCATTGACCTCAACGACATCACTCCCCACAAATTTTGCTTCGCCTTCGATTAAATCAAAACCGTATTCGTCGATTAAATCGATATATTTTTCTTGGCGCATTCCACTTACCAATTCATCTTTTTGTTTCACCAATGATTTTAAATCGACTTCTCCAGCCATTGTATTTAACCCATGGAATGGATTCTTTTTAGCTAAATGATTGATCGTTCCTGCCCTAAGAAGCGTTTTAGACGGAACACAGCCAATATTTACACAAGTTCCGCCAATTGTGTGTCGTTCGACCATACCCACTTTTGCACCATATTTTGTTGCTTGAATAGCTGCTGAAAAAGCAGCACTTCCAGAGCCTATAATCAGAAAGTCATAATCGTATTCCTTTTCATTTTTAAGTATTAAATTAGACTGAGAAGCTATTTTTTCGATCTTTTCTATCTGATAATTGGATTGTTCAATCGCTTTTTCGATGCTATTAATTTCGACAGATTCACTTAAATAGAATTCTGTTTCCCCTTGCCGGTAGTTTGTTTTTATATCTTTTGCACCTATGTTTTCAAGCGCCATTGTTACATGGTTTTCACAGCTGGCACAAGTCATACCTTGAATGCTTACTTTATACTTCTTCATACAAAAGCTCCTTCATTCATCATAAATTAGTGTTTCAATGATCGGACAAGCATACATTTCTTTCTCGTTAGGACAACGTTCCTTTAAATCGCCTAACATGCTTTCAATTTGTTTTAAATCAGCAATTTGTTTTTGCACTTCTATTTGCTTTTGAGAAACAAAATCAAACATATTTTGACAACGAACACTGTCTTGATCAACAACGCCTAGTAATTTATAAATTTCGTTTAAAGAAAAACCAAGATTTTGCATTTGCTTAATAAATTTCACTCGTTTAATATCCGCATCAGAATACAAGCGATATCCTGAATCTGTACGTATTGGTTCTTCCAATAATTTTTTACCTTCATAATATCGTATTGTTTCTTTATTAACGCCACTCTTTTCAGCAAATTCACTAATCAGATACTTCATTCTTTTCACCTCTATTTATTATACACCATGTACCATAGTACATGGTCAAGAGATATTTATGATTTTAAAATACTCTACCCTAGTAGTTTTCTCTTAAAATCCCTTAAATATATTTAAAGATTTTAATACCGTAAAGAAATCGAATGGCGAAACAATCAAATAAGCATTTGACTATTAACGATACAATAAAATGAACGTTTGAATGAGAGGTGAATCAAGTGACTGAAGTTTGCCAAACAACAATCATACATCCTGAAAAAGTGGATGTGGTGAAAAACAAACTAGAAAATAAAGACTTGTCGAATTTGCTTGTGCTAGGAAAATGTTTTAGCGATCCTTCAAGGATTAAAATTTTCTATGCTTTAGAAACCTTCAAAGAAATGTGTGTCTGCGATTTAGCGGAAATCTTAGACGCTAGTATTGCTACAACGTCACACCATTTACGCTATTTAAAAAAGCAAGGCGTGGCGAAATCACGCAAAGACGGAAAAGAAGTCTACTACTCGTTAGCGAATGAAGAAATTCTTTCGACTATTCGTCTAGTTTTAGACATGCCAAACAGCTTATCTTTGACGTCTTAGTTTGGAGGAAATCATTTTGTTACAAACTATTTTTTCAGCGATCGCTGTGTATATTTCGACCAGCATCGATTATTTATTTATCTTACTGATTATTTTCTCGCAAGCCTATACACAAAAAGGACTTCGTCAGATTTATTTCGGTCAATATCTTGGAACCGGCATTTTAGTAGCCGTTAGTTTATTTGCTGCTTATGTGCTGAATTTTATCCCCCAAGATTGGATTATCGGACTTCTGGGACTTATTCCCATTTATTTAGGTGTCCGAGTTGCTATGGGAGGCGAAGAAGAAGCAGAAGAAGAGGAAGTCGTGGAGAAGTTAGAGTCCAGAGGGTCCAACCGTTTGTTTTGGGCTGTTGCTTTAATTACGATCGCTTCCGGTGGAGATAATTTAGGGATTTATATTCCTTACTTTACCTCTCTATCTGTTTCTGAAATTATCCTTGTTATCGTTGTATTTGCTATCTCCATTGCAATTCTTTGCTATATCAGCTATCGATTGGCAAAAATTTCTTTTGTTTCCGAAACACTGGAGAAGTATGAACGAATTATCGTGCCTATTGTATTTATTGGCTTAGGTTTGTTTATCCTGATAGAGAACGGGACGATTCAAACACTACTAGGTTTGTAAAAATCACAATTAAGAAAGATAAAAAGAGATGATTGAAAATAAGAACCAATATGAATGACTATTAAAAGGAATTGACTGCGGAAGTTGTGCCGCCGAAGTGGAAAGAGGCGTTTCTAAGATTGACGGTGTCGTCAACAGCAATGTTGACTATATTGCAGAAACGTTGAGCTTTGAGGTAGCAGATGAAAATGAATCCGGTGTTTTGTCGCAAGTCAAACAAGAAAAGGCAGCGATTTGATTAGTCGCTGCCTTTTTTGCTTTTCAAATAATGAAGTATTTTTTAGCATAGGACTATCTTACATGTTGTGGGAGTATCCCTTCTCAAGCTCTTCTTTGCTTGTAGCCATTTCTATTGTGATATGATTCTCTACGTCTGATTTATGTGCGACTTCTGCAATTTCTTCTTTTATTTCCCTAACCTTGTCTATATCTGAAGGGTCTATAAGAACCGTGACGATAAGGGCATTTTCTTCCCCGTCCAGTGACCAAATGTGAAAATGAGAAAGGTCCTTTACAGCAGGAATACTGTTGATTGAATTAGCAAGCCTTTCTACGTTTACATTTTCAGGCGAACCATTCAATAAAATTTTCATTGTGGTGAAAAATTCAGGGACGGTTTTGTAGAGGATATAGAGTGCAATCAAAATCGATAAGATAGGATCCAGTCGATATGCCTCGGTAAAGTTCATTAGAATACTCACAATCAAGACTCCAATCCAGCCTAATACGTCTTCCAGCATATGGAGGTTCAACATACCCTCATTTTTGGATGTGCCTTTGCTTAAAATCCAAGCAGCATATCCATTCAATGCAATAGCTACGAGAGAAAGCCAGAACATGCCACTATAATTTACGGGTTGTGGGTCAATCAAACGTGGCACACTACGATAGATCATAAAGAACGAGCCACTAATTAGCACAACGCCAGTTATCAGCGCGCCCAATAAAGAAAATCGGTTATATCCAAAAGTGAACCGTTCATCTTGTTTCTTCTCTGAGTAACCTTGAAAAAACCAAGCGAATCCAATCGAAATAGAGTCCCCTAAATCATGAACTGCGTCGGACATAATGGACACACTATTAAAAATAGACCCAAAGAAGAATTCACTTATGGAAAAAATAAAATTTATGAAGAAAGCTATTTTAATATTTTTTTTCGGTTGATTCTGATTCGAGTGATTATGGTCTTTATCTAATTTTGACATTTTAAAAACCTCCTAATTTTGTATGCTATATGCTAATTGGTTTTATTTTTCTAATTCATTAACATGAGTTAAGACTTGTTCGAGAATACTAAAAACATGAAGGTCATCTAAACTGTAAAGCATACTTTTTCCTTCTCTTCTTGATTTCACTAAGCGTGCGTCTTTCAACGTTTTTAATTGATGAGAAATAGCGGACTGTTCCATGTCCAGAGAAATGGCGATATTTCCAACACTACACTCTTTTTGCTGTAAAAGAAAGAGAATCGACAATCGTGTAGGATCACTAATCACCTTAAATAGTTTGCTTATTGACTGAATAGATTCTTTATCGATTGGAGAAGTTGTTTTTATATCCATAGTGTTTTTATTCCTCTCATATGACTCGGTGCTCATATATATAATACCATATGTGCGAAACAAAGCTAGTATTTGTTTATAAGGGCGTTTGTTAGTTTATGAGAAAGGAGTTGAGACTGCTTTTTCTTGACAAAACTTATAGAGCACTATAAAATGAACGCATAGACATATGATTTGTTATTCATATGTAAAACGTAAAGATTACGATTTACATATGGGACAACTGAAAGGAGTCAGAGACAATGGAAATTACATGAATACTTCTCTTCTTTTAGTGGGAGTTTGTGTGATTTAATAAGTAAATGAATGGAAATCAAAGGAATTATATAGGAAGGTGATAAAAATGGAAACTATCGAAGAACAACAATCTCAAGAAAAACATAATCACAACCACGACCATGACCATGAACACGGAAAAATGCCAATCGTTTTATACTTTATTGG